>JAUQPO010000031.1 GCA_030550335.1 Acidobacteriota bacterium | reverse complement strand
AGCAAGTGCTCGCCACGCAATGCCTGCTTCAACGCAAGCCCAAGACGTTCCAGGTACGGATCGACGGCCGCCTACGCCCAGGGGTCACGGCCAAAGACGTGATCCTGGCGTTGATTGCGCGCATCGGTGTGGGTGGAGGAACCGGGCACGTGTTTGAGTACTGTGGCTCGACCGTGCGCAGCTTGTCGATGGAAGAGCGGATGACGCTTTGCAACATGTCGATTGAGGCGGGCGCACGCGCTGGTCTCATCGCACCCGACGATACGACGTTCGATTATTTGTACGGGCGCCCTTACGCTCCCAAAGGGCGCGATTGGGAAGAGGCTCTAGAGCGCTGGCGCAGGCTCCCGAGCGACGAAGGGGCAACCTACGACCGTTCTGTGACCCTGGATGTTTCTGAACTTGAGCCGATGATCACCTACGGGACGACGCCGGCTATGGGGATACCCATTACCGCTGCGATCCCGCGTCCAGAAGACATCCCGACGGCTACCGAACGCGAGATGCTGATGAAAGCTCTCCGTTACATGGGGCTGGAACCGGGCAAGCCGCTTTTGGGGCACAAAATCGATGTGGTGTTCATTGGCAGCTGCACCAACTCGCGCATCAGCGACCTGCGCGCTGCAGCATCCATCTTCAAGGGCCGGAAGGTAGCCCAAGGGGTCCGCGTGCTCGTCGTTCCCGGCTCACAACGAGTCAAGCGTCAAGCCGAAGCAGAGGGTCTCGATCGCATCTTCAAAGAAGCGGGCGCCGAGTGGCGCGAGCCAGGCTGTTCCATGTGCATCGCTATGAACGGCGACCAGCTCGAGCCTGGCCAGTATTGTGTGTCGACCAGCAATCGGAACTTCGAGGGTCGCCAAGGCAAGGGAGGCCGAACCTTTTTGGCCAGCCCATTGACAGCGGCGGCCGCCGCCGTCACTGGCAGAATCACCGACGTGAGGACGCTACTGTGAGGAAGTTCGAGAGATTCACTAGCCGTCTGGTTGTGTTGCCCATCGATAATATCGACACGGACCAGATCATTCCCGCGCGGTTCTTGAAAACCACGACCAAAGAGGGATTGGGCGAGAAGCTCTTCCACGACTGGCGGTACGACGCCGACGGCAACCCGCGGCCGGATTTTGTCCTCAACCGCCCCGAGGCTCGGCTAGCCCAAATCTTGCTGGCCGGAGATAACTTCGGCTGTGGCTCGTCGCGGGAGCACGCCCCGTGGGCCCTCATTCAATTTGGGTTCCGGGCCGTCATCAGCACCTCGTTCGCCGACATCTTCCGGCAGAACGCACTGAAGAACGGGCTGCTACCCATCGTAGTGCCTCCGGAGGTTCACGTTGAGCTGATCCGTAAGGCGCAGCAGGATCCGGGTTTTGAAATTACCGTGGATCTGGAGAGCGAGCGGATCATCCTGCCCGACGGCCGGTCAGTGAGTTTTCCTGTGGATCCGTTCGCCAAGTATTGCCTGCTTGAAGGCGTGGACGACATTGGCTACATCCTCCAGCACGAAGAGGCAATTCGGGCCTACGAGAATCGCCGCTGGATGAAGCTGAACACCCTCCGGCCCTCGTCGTGACTCGAAGCGGCTAGCCCCTTCCTGCACCCTCGCGCTGCCAATACAATAAACGGCACAGGAGGAGGGCAGTGCGGGATTATCAGAATTTCATCGGCGGCCAGTTCGTCCCTTCCAGCGGGACCGAACGAGTGGAGGTGTTCAATCCCTCAACCGGAGCCTTGATTTGTACCGTCCCCGAAAGCACCGCGGAGGATGTCGAACGGGCGATCGAAGCAGCAGCCAAGGCGCAACCCGCCTGGGCATCTCGGCCTGCGATCGAACGTGCTAAGCCTCTGAGGGTTCTGGCCCAGAAGATCCGCGAGCACAAAGAAGAACTCGCACGCATCATCACCGAGGAACAAGGCAAGGTTCTTCCGCTGGCGCGAACCGAGGTGGACTTCACAGCGGACTACATCGACTACATGGCCGAATGGGCACGCCGCATCGAAGGTGAGGTCATCGAGAGTGACCGACCGGGCGAGATGATCCTGTTGTTGCGCCAGCCGATCGGCGTCGTGGCAGGCATCTTGCCATGGAATTTCCCATTCTTTCTCATTGCGCGCAAGATGGCTCCGGCGCTGGTCACAGGTAACACCATCGTCATCAAACCCAGCGAGGAAACGCCCCACAACGCAGTCAAGTTCTGTGAATTGGTCATGGAAAGCGGCCTACCCGCAGGAGTTTTCAATGTGGTCCACGGGCGTGGACCCACAGTCGGGCACGCGCTGGCATCGTCTCCAAAGATCGGGATGGTCAGTTTCACGGGCAGCGTGGAAACTGGTGCGGCCGTCATGGCAGCCGCCGCTCCTAATATCACCAAGGTCAATCTGGAGCTCGGAGGAAAGGCTCCCGCGATCGTGATGGCCGATGCCGATATTGATCTGGCAGTCAGGGCCATCAAGGCTTCCCGCATCATCAACAGTGGCCAAGTGTGCAATTGCGCGGAGCGAATTTATGTGCAGCGGCAGGTCGCCGACGAGTTCATTGACAAGTTTGTGGCCGCGATGCGCGCCGCACGTTATGGCGATCCCTTGGCGGACCCTACGGTCGACTACGGGCCACTGATCAACCGAGAAGGATTCGAGAAAGTCGATCGCTTGGTCCGAAGCGCGGTGGCCGCAGGGGCACAGGTGCTGACCGGGGGCAAGCGAGGCCAAGGTGAGGGAGGTTACTTCTACGAACCCACCGTCCTGGTCAATTGCCGGCAGGATATGGAGATCATTCGCAAGGAAACGTTCGGCCCGGTGGCTCCCATTATCGTGTTCGACGAGTTTGAAGAAGCGATCGCGCTGGCCAACGACAGTGACTATGGCCTGACATCGTCGATCTATACGCGGGATCTCAACACGGCGTTACGGGCGGCACGCATGCTGCAATTCGGCGAGACCTATATTAACCGCGAGAACTTCGAGGCCATGCAGGGCTTCCACGCCGGATGGCGCAAGAGCGGTATCGGGGGCGCAGACGGGAAGCACGGGCTGTACGAATACACGCAGACACACGTCGTGTACATCCAAACCTGAGCAATCCAGAAGACGAAAGTCGGCGAACGTCGCAGCGTGACTGCCCACAACGGCCGTTCTGGCTTTCACTCGAGAAGCCACTGCAAAACGCGAAAATGGAAGGCCTCGCGGTTCATCCGCTCCATCTCGAGGAACAGATCGATGAATCGCTCGCCGGTGAGCAGGAAACACCGGTCGCCGTGGAAAACGGCCACCACGACACGATCCGGGTCCTCAGGATTGATCTTCTTCGCCTTGAGATACCGCGCCATCGCCGGGTAGACCTTATCGCGGAGGTACTCCCAAGGCTTGCCCTCGCCTAGGGGCACTTCGTAGAAAAGCAACCGGTCAGGATTCTCACCACCCCGCGTGAGCTCGTTCAGCGTGCGATTGTACTCTGCCCCGTGAATCGTCCTGAAAGCACGGGCCGCGAGCGCATCCAAATAATTGACCATCCCAGCAACAGGTTACTCAATTCCACAGGCGACAGTTCCCAAGCGAACCGAGCAAGGCCTGCCGGAAACCCTGCTTTCGCACCATGGGTTGTGACAAAGTTCCGAGGAGCTCTACGCTTGGTATTGGCTCCGACGGCCTTCCCCGGCAATCCGTTGCCACGAAGGCCTCAGTACGGACACTGCAATACACCAGGCCTTTCGCGCGCAACAGTTACCTAGGCCGTAGGTCCTGGATCCGCTCGGCACTTTAGCGCCGTCACATCAGCGCTGCACAAAACGCTGAGAATTGAAACCCAAAAGTTAAGGCCCAAAGATACCCAACCAAACGCTGCCGATTTCCGCTTGAGCGGGTCTTTACCGCAAAGTTCGACCCAGAAAATGCCGTTCCGTGTTGGGCCGCCCCGCTCGAGCCCTCACCGGCAGGCTTGAGCCCACGCGGCACTTTAGCCCGCCCGCCACAGCGACGAAAATCTAACCACTGCCTTCCGTCACGGCTCCGAGAAAGCATCCGAGCTCAGGTGCTGCCACAGTGTGCCTTTAAATCGCTCGGCCCTTGACAGCTGCGTGATGGCCGGGTCGAAGCCCACCATGACAACGTGCGGGGCCGAACGTTCACTGTAACCACTACCACCCCACTCTGCCGCGACCGTCGCTTCGGCCCCCTGGGTATGCAGCCAGAGCTCGCCCGGGCTTGCCTGTGCTGGCGAGGCCCTCCACTGGGCGGCTGACGCCAAGCTCGCTAACTAAGGGCAGCCCTACCGGTTGACGCCTCACGTCCGTCGGAAGTCCTTCCCGGTGAGCGTAGCTGGTGGCCTCGGACGGCGCGCCGCTTTCATGACCGTTCGCCGGTAAGGTGCCCGGTCAAAAGAAGAATCACTCTTCGAACGCCCCGGTTGTGCCTTGGAAGCCGCGCAGGGCCTGTTTCAGCACCCAGCGCAGAGCCCGAGAGGGCTTGTAGCAAAACGCCAAATTATGGTTTAGCGTGGAGTAACAGTGCGGCTGGCAAGCACGCTTCATCTGGGCCAGCTGCGCGGGATCGAACTGTGGTCGTCCGACAACGCCCCAATCGTACGTCGCCGAATACAACGGAAAGCACGGACCGAGAGTCCCATCAGTGCGGATGATGATGGAGTTCTGCCCGGCACGGCACTCCCAGTCCTGAAGCTCGCCCCGCATGAACAACTTCATTTGCTCCAGTCGACGGATCGAGTTGACCATCTTGTAACCCTGGCGCTGCTTGTCGATCAGCCAGTCGATGAGCGCGTCAATACGCGGCCAATCGGCTGGCGTGATGAAGGTGGGATTAGCGCTCATATGCTTGAAGTGGGCCTGTTCGGTCATGGGGGATTCATTGAGATGGTAATCGGTGGCTATGCCCACGTCGTGGGCGATTTCGGTTAGCTGCTTGACGTCCTCGATGTTGATGGGCGTGATGTTGATGTTGAAGAAGACGCTGTAGTGATAAACGTACTGTTTCTTAATCAGGTACTCGAAATAAGGCCGAATCGGATTCAGAGCCTTGGGTAACTCCCTGCGTTCGTCGATGGAGTCAAGAGCCAGATTGATGGTCGCGACACCGGCGTCACCCAATCGGTCAATCACATCGGGGCGCATCAATCGGCCGTTGGTCGGTACGTAAACCCAGAAGCCTTTCTTGGCAGCATAGTAGACAACCTTGTGTACGAAGTGAGGTCGGATGAGCACCTCACCACCCATCAAGGCGAGTACTCTACAGCCGATATCGTGAAGCCAGTCGATGGCCTGGCGAGCAGTATCCTCCGTCATCCCTGGCACACGATTGTCGAAGGCCCAGCAGTAGTGGCAGTCAAGATTACACTTCCATTCGGTGAACAGGTAGGCGATGATCGGGTGAAAGTCGCCGGGCAGTAGCACTGACCGCAGGTAGGGGAACAACCACCCGCGTAGGGCACGCCAGACGATGGGAGGATCGAAGCGAGTGCGGTAGGGGTTGCCGCCGGCCGGCAAATACTTTGGGTCGGGAGCTACGTCGCCGAGTTTCTCTGGGTACTGAGGGAAGACGGGCTCCGGAAGACTCGCCGGCGGGTCGAGGGGTTGGAGGGGTTGACGGCGCGGCCCGCGCATCAAGAGTGCGTGGGTTGCCACATCGATTCTATGGCGTGAGGGTGCACTTTCAACTGACGTCTTGGGCGCTTGCATGAGAGCTCACCTCCTCCACAGGTGCCGTGGTGGGCCGTGGGCTTGACAATGGAACGGCGGTGCCGTACTATGAATCTTGGTTCAGATTTTGAGCAATCATTCAACAACCCCGTATTCTATGCCTGATTCCAGCCCAAACGCAAGAGCCACCGCTAAGCCGGTTCCCTCGGCTGAGCCTTCTAAGCTCCCCCGTCGCGAGCGCGAGCGCTTACGTCAGCGGGAAGAGATTCTCGCCGCAGCGCTAGAGCTTTTCTCGGAAAAAGGCTTCCACAGGGTCCGCATGCAGGACATCGCCCGCAAAGCGGAGTTCGCTGTAGGTACGCTGTACCGCTTCTTCAAGGACAAGGAAGACCTGTACCGGGCGCTCGTGCGAAGCCGGGCCGAACATTTTCACAGCACCCTCAAAGCGGTTTTGACCAAGAACGAGCGGGAAGATCCGGTGAGTGTTCTGAAACGCTATCTAGAAGCCAAAGCGAATCTGCTAGCGGGTGGCGTCGCGATGTTGAAGCTGTACTTTGCCGAGACGCGCGGGGCCCGATTCAGTTTGCGTGCTGGACTCGACCGGGAGCTCCTACAGCTTTACGAGGATTTGCTACGGCAACTGGCCCGAGTCTTCGAGCGAGGCATTCGGCGGAAGGTGTTTCGAGCGCTGGATCCGTACAAGCTAGCCGTCGCCCTGGAAGGGATGACAAACGGCTTCCTGCAGTTATGGGTAGAGCAACCGGAGCGCTACCCGTTCGACCAACAGTTGGCATTGATCCTGGACCTGTTCCTGCACGGTGTGGTCATCGACGAGCAACGGGTGCAGGCCCGCTAACCAAGCGAATGTGGAGTGAGCGAGCCATGCTGGAGCGATGGTGGAAACGCGCGATGCTGTTCGCAGCCTGCGTAGCGTGGGTTACCCCACTTCAAGGTCAAACTCCATCCGGCGACGTTTTACGCTTGAGCCTGGATGAGGCAATCCGCCTGGCTTTACAGAACCATCTTCAAGTTCTACTCGCACGTGAAGCGATCCAGGAGGCTCAAGGGCGACGTAGCCTGGCGCAATCTGCTCTGATGCCTCACCTGACGAGCGCTGCATACCAGGCGGATCTGACGGCCAACTTGGCAGCCATGGGGTTGGGTCCGAAGAAGATTCCCGGGCTTGATCCTTTCGTAGGACCCTTTAGCCGGTTCGACGCTCGCCTGCAGCTGGTGCAAAGCATCTTCAACCTAGCCGCGGTGCGGCGATACCAGGCTGCGGCGCGCGCACTGTCGTTAGCGCGAGTCCAAGAACAGTCAGCTGAGCAACAGATCATCGTGGCGACGGCGCTGGCCTACATCGCTGCGCTGGAAGCAGAACAAGAAGTGCAAGCCGCCCGTGCCGACCTGGAGCTCGCACGGCGGCTGTTCGAACTGGCCCAACATAGCCGGCAAGTCGGTGTCGCTACGGGCGTCGATGTTGCCAGAGCAGAAACCCATCTGGCAGCTCAGGAAGTCCGATTGGCTCAAGCACGAACCGACTTAGAGACTGCCCAATTGAATCTCCTTCGCTTGATCGGTGCGCCCCTGTCGAGCCAGCTGCAGCTCACCGACGCGCTGCGGCTGGCTTCCGAACCGCTGCCGTCGCTGGAGGAAGCGCTTGGACGGGCCTGGTCGGAGCGATTGGAGTTGAAAGCCGCTGAAGAGCAGCTGAAAATCGCCCAGCTCGAGCGGCAGGCAGCCCTAGCAAGCTGGCTTCCGTCGATCAGCTTCTTTGGGGATTACGGGAGCAGCGCGATTCGCCCGCTGGAGACAAGCCTGCCAACTCGCTCAGTGGGGCTGCGGTTGGATTTCCCGGTGTTCGATGGCGGTCGCACCCGCTCGGAGATTCAGATTTCGGCGAGTCGGTTGCGACAGGCGGAGCTGCGCCTGAAGGATCTGCGAGCCGCCATTGAAAAAGAGGTCCGTGAAGCGCACGCGAATCTGCAAACTCGCCGGGAACAGGTGGAAGCGGCCCGAAAGGCTGTAGAACTCGCCGAGCGGGAGTTAGAGATGGCACAGGACCGGTTTCGGAACGGGGTGGCGAGCAACATCGAGGTCATCAATGCACAGGCGGCCCTGGAAAACGCGCGGAAAGGGTGGATTCAGAGTCTGGCTCTGTACAACGTGGCTCGGCTTAACCTAGCAGCGGCGATGGGCCGCCCGGAGGATTTCCGGTTATAGGAGGGGATGGGAAACAAGCAGAGAGGGTGTGCATATGAGGCAAGCACCGAGCGATTCGACGGTCGACAGACCTACTCCAGTTGGCGCGCCAGCAAGTGAGACAGCGCCGCCCGCTCCACTGCGCCTGGATCGAGGGAAACGTTGGCTGTTGGCGATTGTCCTTGCTGTGGGGGCGGCTGCTGGCAGCCTGTATTACTGGTATCGCCAAGGATATGAATCGACGGACAACGCTTTCATTGAAGGAGGCATCATCCAAATCAGTCCTCGCATCCCTGGCCAGGTGCTTCGCGTGCTGGTGACGGACAACCAGCGTGTGGAGGCCGGCCAATTACTCGTGGAGCTGGACCCGAAGGATTACCGGGTAGCCGTTGAGCAGGCGCGGGCTGCCTTGAGTGCTGCAGAGGCTCAACACAACCAGGCGAAGGCAGCCCTAGAGTTGACGCGCCAAGTGACTGCAGCGGCATTGATCCAAGCGCAAGCCGCGGTGGAGGCAGCACGAGCGCAGGCAGATACAGCGCGGGCTGGCCTGAAGCAGGCGGAGGCTAGCGTGCAAGCTGCGGAGGCCGCACTGCGGCAGGCCGAGGCGCGTCGCGCTGCGGCGGAGGCCGAGGCGCAGCGCGCGAGCGCTGATCTGGAGCGTTTCCGCGCGCTGTATGCGAAGGACGAGGTGTCTAGGCAGCAACTGGACCAGGTGGAAGCGGGGGCTCGTGCGGCGGCGGCCAACCTCGAGGCGGCGTCCCAAGCGGTCGAGGCTGCGCGGGCGCAGCTGTCCCAAGCCCAGGCTGCGTACGCCTCAGCACAAGCGGCGGTGCGCCAGGCCGAGAGAGCCGTGCAGCAAGCGGAAGGGAAACTCCGGGAAGCGCAGGCTGGACCCGCACAGGTGCGTGCTCGGGAAGCCGATCTTGCGGCGGCGCAAGCCGCGCTGGAGAGAGCACGAGCGGCGTTGCAGCAAGCGGAGTTGCAGCTAGCCTACACGAAGATCCACGCACCTGAGGCAGGCTACATCGCCAAGAAATCGGTCGAGCCGGGCAACACGGTCGTACCCGGACAAGCTCTGATGGCGCTGGTCACGGATCGACTGTGGGTCGTGGCGAATTTCAAAGAGGTGCAACTTCGACGAATGCGTCCTGGCCAGCCAGTCACGATCAAGATTGACGCTTATCCGGATTACCGCTTCCGAGGGAGGGTGGAGAGCATCCAGGCAGGCTCCGGAGCCCGATTCAGCCTCTTGCCACCGGAGAACGCCACTGGCAATTACGTGAAGGTTGTCCAGCGCGTACCCGTCAAAATCGTGTTCGAAGATCCGTTGCCGAAACATTTGAAGATTGGGCCCGGGATGTCTGTGGTGCCGACGGTGAAGGTTCGATGAGCGGCGCATTGGAGTTGAGCCCTAGGACTGAAGACTTCACGACATGGCGACCGCGGGTCAACCCGTGGCTCATCGCGTTGTCGGTCGTGCTGGCGACCTTTATGGAAGTGCTGGACACGACAATTGTGATGGTGGCGTTGCCCCATATAGCGGGCAGCATGGCAGCCACGCAGTCGGAAGCCACTTGGACTCTGACCAGCTACCTAGTGGCCAATGGGATCGTGGTCCCCACCACCGCATGGCTGGCGTTGAGGTTCGGGCGCAAGCGTTTGATTATGGCCTGTACGGTGTTGTTCGTGGCCAGCTCAATGGCCTGCGGCCTGGCCCCGAACTTAGCGGTGCTAGTGGTAGCTCGAATCTTTCAAGGCTTGGGCGGCGGAGCGATGGTACCGGCGACGCAAGCGGTGCTGCTCGAGTCTTTCCCGCCAGCCCAAAGGGGTATGGCCATGGCCTTGTTCGGCGTGGTCGTAGTGTTGGCACCCATCATCGGGCCCACGTTTGGTGGCTGGTTGACGGACAACTATTCTTGGCGCTGGACCTTTTTCATCAACCTCCCCGTCGGGCTGACTTCGTTGGTCCTGATGGCCTACTTTTTGGAGGATCCACCCTGGATCCAGAAAGCTAAGGCGGGGAAGCTGGACAGCTGGGGGTTGGCGTTGCTCGCAATCTGGGTCGGCGCCCTGCAGATCGTGCTGGACAAGGGTCAGGACGAAGACTGGTTCGCCAGCCCGTTCATCACCCGCTTGAGCGTCATCATGGCGGTGGCCTTGGCGGCATTCGTCGTGCGCGAGCTGCGAACTCGAGAACCCGTAGTCGACCTGCGCGTGTTTGGAAACCGCAACTTCTGGACGGCCACGGTGACGGTGGCACTGGTGAGCTGGGTCATGTATAGCTCCTCGACTTTGCTGCCCCAGTTTTTGCAAACCCTGATGGGCTACAACGCCGAATGGAGTGGCTGGGCCATCAGCCCCCGCGGATTTGGGGTGATGCTCGCCATGCCGCTCGCGGGCTACCTGAGCTCGCTCATAGACGGCCGCAAGATCGTAGTGGTTGGGTTGACCCTCCTAGCCTGGAGCAACCACCTGCTTAGCAATCTGACTCTCGAGGTGGGGATCAGCAACCTCGCCCTGGCTAACTTCGTCCAAGGTGTCGCCATGGGCCTTGTTTTCGTGCCCTTAACCACATTGGCCGTGGCGACGTTACGGAACGAGCAAATGGGGAACGCTACCGGGCTATTCAACTTAGTCCGAAACATTGGCGGCAGTGTAGGAATTTCGGTGATGGTGACTTACCTTGTCCGGCGAGCACAAGCTCACCAGGCCTTGCTGGTCAGCCATCTGACCCCGTACGACGTCCCTTACCAGCAACGACTTCAATTCTTCCAGTGGGCACTGAGCCGCATCAGCCAATTGCCGCAAGCCATCGAACAAGCCCACGCTGCTGTTTACATGATTCTTCTGCAGCAGGCGGCACTGAAGGCGTATGTGGACGTTTACCGATTCTTGGCCCTGGCCGTCTTCGTTTGCGTGCCCACCGTGTTGCTGATGCGCCGGACGGTCACTCGCGGACTGCCCGGCTTCCATTGAGACGGGCAACCTTCGCAGCGCCGGCCTGCCTGGATAGAATGGTAGGTCTCGGTCAACCCGCTCAGCCACTCGATGACGCCTACGACGTCGTCCGACTCGCCTGCTGATTGGTCCTGGCGTACTAACCCCTGGCTCATTGCCGCCTCGGTTGTGCTCGCCACCTTTATGGAGGTGCTAGATACCACGGTGATCATGGTGGCGCTGCCCCATATTGCCGGCAGTATGTCCGCCTCCATGAGCGAATCCACCTGGACCCTAACCAGCTACCTGGTGGCCAATGGGATCGTCGTGCCCATGAGCGCCTGGCTGGCGATGCGCTTTGGACGGAAACGGCTGATCATGAGCTGCACGGGTTTGTTTGTGGCCGGTTCGATGGCCTGTGGGCTGGCGCCGAACCTGGCCACGTTGGTCATAGCCCGCCTGTTTCAGGGAGCGGGTGGAGGAGCGATGGTGCCGGTCGCGCAAGCCATCCTGCTTGAAGCATTCCCGCCCCGGCAACGGGGGATGGCTATGGCCTTGTTCGGACTGGTGGTGGTGCTGGCACCGATCATCGGCCCCACACTGGGCGGCTGGCTGACGGATCATTACTCCTGGCGATGGGCTTTCTACATCAACCTGCCCGTGGGGTTGCTCTCGCTGTTTCTGATGGCACGATACCTGGAGGATCCACCTTGGATCCGCCACGCGAGGATCCAACACTTCGATCGCCTCGGCTTTGGCCTATTGGTCATCTGGGTGGGAGCACTCCAGTTGGTGCTGGACAAGGGCGAGGACGAAGACTGGTTTGCCAGTCCTTGGATTACACGTCTGACGCTCGTGGCCATCGCAGGCCTGATTGCTTTCGTGGTTCAGGAACTGCGAGCTCAACAACCGGTAGTGGACTTGAAGGTCTTCAGCGACCGCAATTTCACGTTTGGGACGCTGACCGCGGCTATTTTCTTCGGGACGATGTTCAGCGCCGCAACGATGTTGCCGCAGTTCCTACAAACGCTCATGGGCTACACGGCTGAGCTGAGTGGCTTGGCTGTGAGCCCACGCGGCCTGGGCGTGCTGTGTGCGTCGCCCCTAGTCGGTTACCTGCTAACCTTCGTGGACGCGCGCAAGCTAATCCCATTTGGGTTGGCGGTGTTCGGGGTTAGCAACTACCTGCTCTCCCGGCTGAACCTGCAGATCGCCATGGGGAATATCGTCCTGGCGACAGTAATTCAAGGTTTCGGGATGGGGTTCCTATTTGCGCCGTTAATGACCCTCACGGTAGGAACGCTCAAAACCGAACAGATGGGGCAAGCGACCAGTCTGTATAACCTGGTGCGGAACGTAGCTGGGAGCATAGGGATCTCGATCTCCACCACTTACTTGCTACGCGATATGCAGCGCCACCAGGCCCTGTTGGTTAGCCACCTTACGCCTTACGACCCGGCCTACCAGCACAGTTTGCGCGCGCTCGAGCAAATGTTAGGCCGAGCCAATCCGCCAGGGCCCCACGACCAGCAAGCTCAAGCCCTACTTTACCGCTTGCTGCTCCAACAGGCAGCCGCCCTTTCTTACGTGGACCTTTACCGGTGGTTGGCCCTGGCCGTAGTCATCTGCTTGCCCTCCACGTTGTTCATGCGACGCGTAGTAGGTCGGCGTAGCCCGCAGCATTGACTTGGTGCTCTGCCGGTCGCCAGCACGGATGGTGACAGTGGCAGGTGACAGCTGCCCCCGTGGGAGCTATAAAAAGACCGCCTCCGCCGGCCTGGAGCCCAGCGGAGGCGGCGCGGAGTTGGGAAGGAGGGTCGCCTCAGAACTCTACTCGCGCACCCAGCTGGATGCGACGCGGGTAGTTATTCTGAGTGCTCGAAACAATCTGGCCAAACGTAGCCGCAGTGGGCGTGGTGTTCGGCGCAGGGAACAATGGGTGGTTGAAGGCGTTGAGGAATTCAGCACGGATCTGCAGTTCCACGCGCTCGGTCAGCTTGGTCTTCTTGATGGCCGACAGGTCGAAGTTGTTGATGTTGTCGGCCCGCAAGAACCCGAACCGAGGCGGGAAGGTGCGCACGTTGTAGCTGAGCTGCTTCGCAGCGGCGCGTTCGAAGCCAGCGTCGATGTTGAACCAGCGTTCGACGCGCTGTTGATCGGCCGGCAGCCGGATGTCCTTGATGTTTCCACGGAAGATGATGTTGCCCCAGCCAAGCGGAGGCCCGCTCTGGAACGTCCAGATGCCGTTGATCTGCCAGCCGCTGATCAGCTTGCGGAGCACCACATGAGTATCGCGGCCCCAACGGCGCCCTTCACCAAAGGGCAGCTCCCAGAGGCCGCTCGCAGCGAACCGGTGCGGCCGATCTTGGTCAGAGATCACCTCGTAGGGCCGAGGATCGGCACCGTTGAGAAGCTCGGTAGCTTGCATGAACTTCGAGAAGGTGTAATTGAACAACATCATGTAGCCTCGGGAGAACCTCTTCTCGACCCGGAGCTGCATGCTGTGGTACCAGGAGTACCCATCGTGGGAGGAAGTGTTGACGCCATCGAAGTGCGGGTAAGGCCGCAATAAGCGTTCCCGAGCAATCCTGGAGGACCGGAACGTGCCGGAGGCATCGCTAGGCATCAGAGAAGCTAGCGGGTTCGGCAATTGAGCAGTGAGATAGTCGATCCGGGCCTGGTCACGCTCGGGGCTGGTGCTGAGGTACGCATTAGCCAGCGAATTTAGGTTCCGGCTGTACTCAATGTGCGTACCCCGATTGCCCACGTAGGCCAGCTCCCAGACGAACCCTCCTGGCAACTCGCGCTGAACACCAAACTGCCAGCGCTGCATGTTCGGCACGAGCGGGTACGTGTTGAAGAAGCTGATGCTTTGTCCGAGGTTGGTTTGCTGGCGTAGGCCCGCACCGATGGGCTCCAGGATCCCGTCGGGGAAGGGGTTGTCGAGCGTCGCGATCCATGTCAAGCCGTTGTCGAGCGTGGGTACGAAAGGCGTATTGCGGCTAAAGCCAGTTTGGATCACGTCGCCACGCCGCTGGCCCAGGAAGCCCGCGAAGATGCCATAGCCACCGCGAAGAACCGTCTTGTTGGAGAGCTTGTACGCGAAGCCAAAGCGCGGCAGCAGGTTCTTCTTGGGCGTCTCATAAAGCCCACGGGGTTGTCCATCGACGCCCGCGTACAGTAGGCCACCACGCAGCACGAAGTTCTCCGGAGGCACCTCCGGGGTCGGATTCTTGGCGTAGTTCGCCTGAGCCTGGGCCGAAATGGGCTGGATGTAGTTCCAGTCGAATCCTCGGACGCTGCGGTTGAACCGCTCGGTGAGAGGCTGCTCAAACTCCCAGCGCAATCCGAGGTTCAAGGTGAGCTTGTTATTGACACGCCAGTCGTCGTGGATGAAGAAGCCCCAGGTGACCGACTGTTCGGCGTAGCTGGCCGCTCGGGTCACGTAGCTGGACGGGTTGGGCAGGCCGAGTAACAGAGCAGCTACGGACTGGCCGAGCTGCCCGGGGGCTGTGGGCGAGTTGTCCAGTGGCCCACGGGTCCAAGTCGCGTCGAAGATGAAGCGGCCCGTCTGGTCATTGCCATAGCTCCGGGTGTTCTCCCGATAAACCCGCATTTCCATGCCGCCCTTGAAGGCATGCGAGCCCTGAACCTTCTGAAGTGTAGCGTTCACGGCGTGAATGTCATTGGGACGCCACTCACCCGTGAAGCCCGTGCCCTGGTAACCCGTCAGGTCGATGCGCGGGAAGCGGCGGACGTCGGGCGAGATCAGATCGTTGTAAGCCTTCGGGAACCCCAGCGTGGTTAAATCGAATCCTTTCGAAGCCGGGTTGCCGTCCTGCACGCGGACAAACCGGTTGTAGCCGTAGCGGACGTTAAGCACGGTTGTTGGTGAGAAGGTGTAGACGTCATCGAACACGCCTGCGCGAGACAGGAACTGGAACCACTGCCCAGTAGCGAGGTTGTCGAAGTAGTTGTTGTAGTTGCTGTCGCGCTTGTAAACGCTGGCGCGCACGTAGATGCGCTGCCTCTCGCTGACAACATGGTCTACGCGCCAGGTGTGGGTGTAATAGTCGATGACTTCTTGGAGCTCTGGCCGCTGGTAGTTCCCGGTCCCGTCAGGGTTACCCTCACTTCGAGGCTTGGGGTAGTAGTTCTTCAGAATGTTGTAACCGACCTTGCTGAACAGGTTCTTAGGGATGATGTTGCCCGGGAACGGATCTTGCTGATAGCGTCCGCCACCAATAGCCCGCCGAGTGAAGGGATTGTAAATCTGGTACGAGGAGCCCAGTTTAAGCAACCGCGAGAAATCGCCTTCTTTCATCTCCTCCGTGGGCACTGTGGGGACACCGTTGTTGCGCGGCCGCGATTCGTCGATCCCCTCGTAGCCCCACATGAAGAACGTTTTGTTCCGCCCGTTATACAGCTTCGGGAAGATCACCGGACCACCGAACGTACCGCCCCAGCGGTTGTAGGTGAACTCGCCGCGGGGAGTGTTGGTGGCGTTGGCAAAGAAGTCATTGGCGAACAGCTCGGGCGCCATTTTGACGTAATATCCGGTGCCGTGGAATTCGTTAGTTCCCGATTTAATGGAGATGTTGGTGACCCCGCCTTCGGTGTTGCCGAAGCTAGCATCGAAAGTAGCGGTCTGAACCTTGAACTCAGCGACCAGATCCGCCGGTGGAACATATGAGGCGATGACCTCACCCGCGTTGGCAGTAGCCGTGCTTGGAGCGCCGTCAATGGTCACGTCACTGCGATTGGAGCGCGTCCCATCCATGGCGTACCCGACGATGTGGGTGGGTTCGAATGGACGATCCAAGCGCAAACTGCCGAGGTGGGAGACACCACTAGCCAACCCGATTAAGAAATACGGGTTGCCGTGCGGTAGCGGCATCTCGGTGATTTGTCGCCCCTGGATGACCTGGCCCATGGAGGCAGTAGCCGTCTCCAGGGCGGGTGTTTCAGCGACCACGGTAACCGTTTCGACCTGGGGGCCGATCTCGAGCGTAAAGTCCAGCTCCAAGCGGTCCATCACCCGAACCACGACGTTGTCTCGCACAGCCCGCTTGAAGCCCGGAGCCTCGACAGCGACCTCATAAGTGCCGGGCAAGAGGTAGGTGGCTTGGTAAAAACCGACTTCATTGGTGGTTACAGTAACTGTCGAGCCCATTGCTTTGTTGGTGACAGTGACCGTGGCGCCGGGAATGGCGGCACCGGAGCTATCAAAGACTCGACCTACGATGGTGCCGCGAGCTTCCTGGGCCAGGCACGCCGGGATGAGCAGGGCTAACAGAAGCAGGGAGCTTAGCAGGTGCTTGACCTTCATATCATCCTCCGGACGTATGAACCCCTGACGCCCAACGTTCAGCTTGGGCGTGGATTGCTTTGAGCCCCCGCAAGTTACGCGAATCTAACGCTTATTGTAGCGCCGCTCCAGGCGAGGCGGGGGCAGGGCTGGGGTTTCCAGATTTGTTTCGCACAGCGAACTCCTCGGTCGACGCTGGAGCTCAAACCTACTGGTGCGCCGAGGGTTCCGAGCAGCTAGCTACCGGGTGGCAGGCGCATTCCGTGGTGCGTTTCGCAATGAGAAACAAACCACCGCAGGCTTCCCAGGCCCGCCACCTAACTACCCGCACACTGACCGCTCAACCCGGCCAAGCGCCCGCTCTCACCGGGGCACCTCATCCGGTGTGTCAACGTCTATCCAGCTCCTCCACAGCTGCTGCGGCGGTTCCACCACAGCCACCTTCGCATCCCCCACCACCAACGAAGGCGCTTCCACCCTCTCCAATAGCACTCGAGCTTGAGGTTCGTACACAGCCAAAAGCGGTTCCACTGGACCTGCTTGGCCAAGTCTGGGCAAGACCACCCACCGCCCGGGTGCCCGTTGCCCCAACAACCATCGGATCGCCTCGCCAGTTAAATACGGCAGGTCACAAGCGACAATCACCCAGGCCGCCTCAGGACACCAGCGCTGCGCAGCAAGGATTCCAGCCAAGGGGCCTTGTCGATCGGGCACGTCCGCTAGAACCGGTAGTGAGCGTGCGCTAGCCGGCAACTCGGCCATGCCCAGCAAGGTTACCCGATCCACCCACCGCCGGACTACGTCGATCGTACATTCGAGCCAACTCCGGCCAGCCCGTTCCAGCAAGTGTTTGGGCCTGCCCATCCGCTCGCTCCGGCCACCGATGAGGATGCCGGCGTACTTGGGCCGACCTTGCCAGTGCTCTTTCAACCACGCGTCCACCAGAAGTGCCAGTCGCTCGAGCCGGCTCGCAGCGGGCTCCAGCACCAAATGCCAAGGCTGCCCCGTTTCAGGTGGCCTTTCAGACTCGTGGCGACACAGCCACACTTTGCGGGCAAAGGCATATGTCTTGAAACCCTCGACGAGGACCAAGTCGTGCGTTGCTTGCAAGTGCCGGACAAGGGAGCTCAGTGCCTGCTCCTTTTCCCTCGAAGCAACCCGCGCGTGCTGGAAGCTCTGGTCGGGCCCGAGTGCAGCTACCGTTGCCCCGGCGCGGAACAAGCGATCGGTATCTTTTCCCAACGAGTCTCGTGCCAAGCCGTGGACGTCGTGCTTGATGACAGCGACTCTCAGGCCCTGCGAGACTAGCTGCTCGACCAGAGCGGCGAGTAACGTTGTCTTGCCAGAGCCCGACCATCCGCAAACAGCTACGGCTGGGATCGCCGCTTCCATTGACCCACACTATGGCACACTCCTCCGGGGTTCGGTCGACTCGGCAAGGGGTGGGCCTCACAGGGTCTTCGGTTACCGCAGTCGGTCCTGGATGGGAAAGCTCATCTCGGCGACGAACGATTCTTCAAAGCTGGGGTCGCCTCCCAGCGCTACATGTTCTACGCGCATACGCAAGGCGGTGAAACGGCGATCCTCTGGCGAAAGAAACAGCGCAATTTTGGCTCCTGTGAGAGCTGTGTTGCCGGCGTGGACGATCCGTTCGGGAGGCAAGTCCAACAACCCGATCGCACGAGCACTGCTTGGATTGACGTAGTTACCGAAGGCCCCAGCCAAGTATAGACGCGCGACTTGGTCCGGGCCGAGCCCCAGGCGGCGCAGTAAAACCTGGAACCCTGCAGCCACGGCCGCCTTGGCGAGCTGGAGCTCGCGGACATCCCTTTGGGTGAGCTTGACTGCACTGTGGAGTTCCCAGTCTTTGCGTGGACCGGCAAAGCGACCGTCGGGCCGTATCCAGCCCAGTTGTAACCCTACCGCCACCAAGTCGACAAGACCGCTGCCACAAATCCCTCGGGGCGCAGTTCCGCCTAAAACCTCCAATCGGAGCTGTCCGTTTTCCACCCTCGCCCCGGCGATCGCTCCGGTAGCCGCCCGCATGCCGTACGATATACGCCCTCCTTCAAACGCCGGACCCGCAGCGGTGGAGGCACACAAAATTCTCGTGGAAGAGCCGAGCACGATCTCTCCATTCGTCCCCAGGTCGATTAAGGCCTGAATCTGGGTGGTCCGGTCGAGTCCGGTGGCCAGGATGCCTGCAAGGATGTCGCTCCCCACGAATCCGCCAACACACGGTAGGAACTGAACCAGGGCAGCATTCGGAATCGACCAGCCCAGTTGCGCAGGCGCGAAGGTTTTTAGTTCGAGGTCCTCGGGTTGGAATGGGTAGTGAGAGAGCGGCTCGGGCGAAAGGTGGCAGAACAAGTGGTGCATCACGGTGTTGCCGACCAGGACTACGTGATGCAACCGGCTGGGATCGGCGAGCAGGCTGGTGAGCCGTTCCACCATTGAACCTACCGCTGTACGGAGTATGGAACAAAGCTCTTCGAGACCTCCGGGTTGTAAGGCGTACTCAATACGACTCATCACGTCGGCTCCGTATCGGAGCTGCGGGTTCAGCCGGCTTTCCAAGCCGAGCACATGACCGGTTTCGAGATCCACTAGCTGAGCCACCAAGGTCGTCGTACCCACGTCGACGGCGATGCCGAAACCCTCCGAGGGGGTGAACACGAACGGGGATTCGTCGGCTAAGATGACCGCTTGCCATTGGCCGACTTCGAGGACAAGGTCGGTTTCAGGCAGGATCCGACATGCTAAGCGCCAACCTTCTGCGAGCTCGTCCTCGTTGAACACCGAGCGGTCGGCCTCGGTGGGAGGCACTCGGCCGCTAAGGACACGAACACGGCATTTGCGACAGTGGCCGCGCCCACCGCAAGGGAACTCCACTCCGTAGGCGAACAGCACGTCCCGCAGACGGGCGCCCGGTTCCACCTCGATCGACTGACCTACGGGCTCAAGCTGAATACGAATCATCGGGTCGATGCGAGCGAGCGAAATCGATCATGGCGTGAACATTCGCATCGGGGGTATCGCGGACGACTTCACAGCCAGCTCCGACGATGTAGCGTGGGCCCGCCTGCCGGAAGCATTGCTCCAGTTTTTCCTGGACTAGGGCTGGGGTACCGTTCCGTAACACGCTCACCGGGTCGATATTGCCGAGCAAGACCTGCCGGGGGCCACAGTGGGAGCGAGCCTCATCGAGCGGCACCATCCAGTCGAAATCGAGGATGTCGGCTC
>JAUQPO010000341.1 GCA_030550335.1 Acidobacteriota bacterium | reverse complement strand
GCGCCGATCTCTACGCAGGGTACGTTCAACTTGGCGCCCAACGTCGAGGCGATCCAGGAGATGAAGATCATGGTGAATACGTACGACGCTCAGTACGGGCGTTCTGGCGGTGGGCACGTGAACACGACACTTCGCTCGGGGACGAACGAGTGGCACGGATCGCTGTTCGACTTTTGGCGCAACCGGATTTTGGATGCCAACACGCGCCAGAACAATGCCGGCGGGGCGCCCCGTGGCTTCCGGAACCAGCATCAGTTCGGAGGCGTGATCGGCGGACCGATCCGGCGAGATAAGGATTTCATCTTTTTCAGCTTTGAAGGTTGGAGAGAGCGTGTTCCATTCCCGTCGGTGGCCACTGTACCGCCGATGGAGATCCGGGGTGGAGACTTCAACTTCGTCCCGGCAGGCCAAACGGGGCCGATCATCGTCTATGACCAGCTGACCTCGCGGCCTTGTGACGCGCCGGGCGTGAAGTGTATTTCGGGTGGTCTTTACCTCCGGCAGCCTTTCCCCGGCAATGTCATTCCACCGAGCAGGATCAGCCCGGTAGGCCGGGCCATTTTGAATCTGTACCCTCCACCGAACTTCAATCCTAAGAGCTTGGCCCAAAACTTCCTCCGTCCCGATAACACCGGCCGGTACCGCTATGAGCAGCCGATTGTGCGCTGGGACCACATCATCGGCTCGAACGATCGCATGAATGTGGTTTTTACTTTCCAGGATGGTAGCGAGTACCGTAACCAGAACGGTTTCCATCCTCCGGCTGAGACGGGCAATATGCCGGGTACCGTGCGGCGGGATCTGAACGCCATAGTGGCTTACGACAAAACGCTATCGCCCACCATGGTCTTCCACGTTCAAGCGAGCTTCAATCGCTTCATCCAGAACTTCCCCAACGTCTCTGATCCGAATTTCACCTGGGACAAGCTCGGGATCAAGCGCCTTCCGCTGGTGCCTACGTTCCCGGCCAAGCTCCCGCCACAGGTGGCGCTCAGCGGCTATACCACCATCATGGGCAGCCAGTACAAGAACGAGAGCTCACGGCAGCAGTTGAACTTCCAGAGCAACGTTTATCAAACGGTGAATCGCCACAGCCTCAAATACGGGTTCGAGTGGGCACAGCTAATCCATCACACTAAAGCTTCCGGTAATGTCGGAGGTAGCTGGACTTTTGATACGGTCTGGAGCCGGCAGCATTACGGACGGCGATTGGCCAGCCCACTGGACGGAAGCAGTGTGGCGGACCTTTTGCTCGGCTATATGAACAGCGGCTCCATGCCTTATAACGACACCAATTTGCGCCGCGAGCCTTACGTAGCCTGGTTCATCCAGGACGATTGGAAAGTCGCCCGGACGCTCACACTCAACCTGGGCTTGCGCTACGACATCCAGTTCCCGTTGTACGAAATCAACAACCGCTTGGTAGGTGGGTTCGACTTCAAAACGGTCAATCCCATCAGCGATGCGGTTTTGGCGAAGTGGCGCGAATACTACCAGAAAACCCCCAATTACCCGGTGCCCCCGGATGCGATTCGGGGCGGCTTGCTCTATGCCGGGGTCGGCGGCGTGCCGCGCCGCATTTATGACTTCGACTACTCCAACTTGCAGCCCCGGTTCGGTTTTGCTTGGAATTTCATTCCCAAAATGGTCATGCGTGGTGGATTCGGTATCTTCCACCGTCGAGCGGCTGAAAATATCATCACCACAGGCTTCAGCCAAACGACGTCTTACATCCCATCAGTTGACGGTGGTAAGACTCACCGCGCAGGTTTGACCGGTCCATACTCTCTAGAAGATCCCTTCCCGGACGGGCTGCTCCCACCACTGGGTTCGAGTGGTGGGTTGTTGACCGCGCTCGGCACCAGCGTGAGCTTTGCCGGCCGTCAACGACCGATTCCGCGAACCTTCCAGTGGTCCTTCACCTTGGAGCGCGAGCTACCTTGGAGCATGGTCCTGGAGGTTTCCTACGTCGGTAGCTTGACCAACAAGGAGCCGATATCCATCCAGCTTTCCGATGCCCGTAAGGAGGATTGGGAGAGGGCCTTCCAAAATCCGGCCTACTTCCAGGAAACGCTTCCCAACCCATGGTACGGCCTGCTGCCGACGGCGACTACGCTCGGCGCAGCACCGACAATCTCCCGGCGCCACTTGCTGCGCAGGATTCCTCAGTTTACTGGCGTTTCCCAGGTGAATATGCCTTGGGGGCGGTCCTGGTATCACGGTCTACAAAGCCGCTTCGAGAAACGGATGCTTGGTCAGCGGTCCCGCACCGGTGCACTGACCTGGATCATGTCGTACACCTGGTCCAAGATGATGGAAAAGGCCCTGCGCCAGGACTTCACATTCGAATGGATGCCTTTGATCAATCAGGTGACGGCCGAGGATCGTACGCACAACTTCGCTTACGCATTGGTGTGGGACATCCCGGTGGGCCGTGGGCGCAGGTACTTCAGCGATCTCCGTGGGTGGCCCCAGGGTCTGTTCGGAGGATGGACATTTAACGCTACGCTGATCTACCAATCCGGCGTACCACTGGCCGCGTGGACGGGTTGGGAGTTCCTCTGCGGGGATCCGCGTGTGAAGAACCGCACCGAGAACAACTGGTTCAACCGGGATCGGAATTGCTACCGGCAACTGCAGCCCTTCGAGCTAGTGCAACTGCCTGCGCGCTTCCACCAGCTGCGCAGCCATACCGCACCCCAGCTAGACTTGATGCTCTCCAAACGCTTCCGCATTTCCGAGCGCTACGAGATCGAGTTCCGAGGAGAAGCCTTCAACGCTACGAACACTCCGTTGCGCGGTGATCCGAATTCGACCAACCCTTCGGATCCGCAGTTTGGCGTGCTCCCCGTGGCCCAGCTGAACTTCCCTCGGAACATCCAGTTAGGTCTGCGGATCCGCTACTAGCGGACTACGTCGAGCAAGTGGGTTGCTTGAGGGGCCAAACCCGGCGGGCGGGCTCATCGAAGCCTCCAGCGGGTCTGGCCCCCGGGCCTAATTTCCATTGCAGGGTTAAGTTGCCGCGGTCAAACGACCAGGTTTTTCCCAGGCGGTCTGGAGTGTTCTAAGACCCTCCAGAGGGAGGGTCACCGAGCTCCTAAGCGCTACCTTCAAGAGAAAGCGCTGGCTTGTATGGGTCTCCTAACCGGACTTGCTTTTCTAACCACTGCGCGCGTGGTTAGTTGTGGCCGACCGGGCTACCGGTTGTCTTATTGGCAACCCTGGCCTCTCCTGCAGAGCCGTAAATGTAGCTCACTCGCCTGATTTTTTCTGGAGCTGGCTCTGGCGACCGACTGGATCGTACTCTAAGTGGCCGAGCGCGGTGAACCACTAAGTTTGCTGCGCCAACCAAGCCCCCAATACTTGGGCGGCGGGCTACGGCGGCACGGTACCAGGGAGGTCCTCGTGGAAGTCGAGTGCAGGTCGCACTGGTTCACTGGCTCTTACCGGCCCAGCGATGCGGTGCCGGGGGCCGCTGCAGCTGGAGTTCTGCAGCGGCGAACTCCGACGCAAGCTGAAGCCAGCGCTTCGGGTTAGAAGATCTTCCAGCAGGCTACTTGCCAGCCTTCCGCAGGCGGCTCATCTTCTTCGCACTCGACCCAGGATCAGAGGTCTGGGGAGATGGCGTGCATTCCGCATCCGCACCCCATCGAGGAGTGGGGTGCTGTGTGGACGGGTCAGCGAGCCCCGGTTAGCGGCTTGTCTCGGCGGCGTTAGGGGTTCGCCCTTCGCGACGGTCTCGGCATTGTTCCCGAACCGCTCCCTGAGGCTGAGTGCACCGGCGGGGACTGGGGTATTAGAAACTTGGCCCGGCTACCCCCTCGGTGGCTGTC
>JAUQPO010000340.1 GCA_030550335.1 Acidobacteriota bacterium | reverse complement strand
AGTTCCTGCCGGGTGAGAACCGGGAGACCCTGGGGCTGACAGGAGAAGAAGTCTATACCGTCAGAGGACTCGCCACGGCTTTGGATGGGGATAAGATAGCGGAAGTCAGCGCGCAGGCTCCTGACGCTTCCGTCAAAGTGTTCCGGGTGAAGGTGAGGCTGGATACGCCGCGCGAGATCGAGTACTACCGCTCTGGGGGGATTCTCCCTTACGTGTTACGCCAGTTAGCGAAAGCCTGAAGGACCGGCGGCCAGGTCAATTTGGGATTCCACTGCCCCCGCCTAGTCGTATACTTCGGCTAGAGGGCGGTGGAGCCACGCACGCTATTGCTCGCCACAGCTGTGGCTGGTGTCCTGTTAGCTCAGGAGCCTCGGTTCACGATTGTCAAAGGCGAAGTGCTCCGCGTGGAGGCGGGGCGGCTTCATATCGCTGACCGACGGCAGCACGTAGTGGTCTGCCGCGTTGACGACCGCACCCACTTCATCCGCCAGGGGCAACGGATCACGTTCAACGAGATCGAGCCGGGCAACCTCATCGAGGCCATTGTGGAACGGCCCGCAGAAAGCTCTTGCGTACTCCACACGGTTTACGTTCTGGCCCGCAGCGCGCTGCCGCCGCCCGATGACGAGTTGCTCCGGTTGCTCGATCGCCAGCGCAACCTCCTGGAGAACTGGTTACCCCGTGGTAATCTCACCTTCGCAGGTACCATCGTGCGCGTCGAGGACAGCACACTTGTGCTGCGCACCCGCAACGGTCAGATCCAAAGGCTCCGACTTCGCGAGGACACGCGGTACACCCACCAGGGATTACCGGCAGACCGGAGCATGCTGCAGCCTAACCTGCGCGTATTCGTGCGTGCGGGGCGGGACTTCCGGGGGGTGCTGGAGGCTTATCAAGTGATGGCGGGCCAGATCCTTCAGCCTTAGAACCCCTCTGCTACACTGGTGAGTGGTTTCGGGGAGCCGGTTAGACAAGACGAAGGCCTCGACGATGTGCCGGTTTGCCTTCGCCATGCGGGTGATCGCCCTGGGTTTGATTGCGGTCTCAGCGGGCCTCGGCCAGCAAATTGACTTTATGACTGGTATGGGCGCCCGCCTGGTGATCGGCCAGCCTACCTTCACCGCTCAGGAGCCCGGAGCTTCTGACACCCGGTTGGGCGCTGTCGGCGGCATCGCTTATGCGAATGACATGCTTGTCGTCGCCGACGCCAACCGCATGGGGGCTACACCCATCAACCACCGCGTGCTTATCTTTAAGAATTTGTCCCAACAGTTGCCAGGCCCGCTCGATGGCTATCCTCAGAACGGTAGCCGTTGCCCGGCTTGCGTGGGCCGTGCCACAGTGGTGCTCGGCCAGAAAACTTTCACCGACCGGGACTACAAGCCTACGGCTGCTGATACACTCCGGACCCCCATTGGTGTGGCCACTGATGGCGTGCGACTGGCAGTGGCTGATACCGACAACAACCGCGTCCTGATCTGGCACTCGATCCCCACTTACAATGGGCAACCTGCTGATGTGGTCATTGGCCAGCCGGACTTCAATTCGAACGCTTCCAACGGATTCAACCCTACAGCCCAGAGCCTGAAAGGTCCACAGGGGGTCTGGATTCAGAACGGCAAGCTCTTCGTGGCCGACACGGGGAATAACCGCGTGCTGATCTGGAACTCCATTCCCACCCGCAATGGCCAGCCTGCAGATATTGTGCTCGGCCAGAAGGACTTCACCAGTTTTGTCCAGCCGGACCTGACCAAAGCGGAGCTGAAACCCAGGGCGGACACTTTGCTGACGCCGGTATCGGTGACCAGTGACGGCCAGCGACTGTATGTGGCTGACCTGGGGCATAATCGGGTGCTCATTTGGAACACGATTCCTACGCGCAACGGTCAGCCTGCAGACGTAGTCATCGGCCAACCCGACTTCGAATCCGCCATCCCCAACAACTCTAAGGCGCTCTGCCAGCCCACTGGCAAGGACGAGCAGGGCAACGACGTTTATCCACCCCGGTGCGCCGCCACGCTGGAGTTTCCACGGTTCGCTTTGTCTGATGGCCAGCGCTTGTTCATTGCCGATGGCGGCAATGATCGCGTACTGGTGTTCAACCGCATACCTACCCGCAACGGCGAAGCTGCTGACCATGTGATCGGGCAGATCCGGGACACGGTCAACTTGGTCTCCGATAGTGCGTTCCCGGACGATGTTGCCAGCGCAGGCACCATCCGTTGCCCACAGGCGCTCGCCTTTGATGGGATCAACCTCTACGTCACGGATCCCTTCAACCGCCGCATTTTGGTGTTCACTATGGCCGATCCTAAGGTTCCGATCCGGGGGGTGCGCAACGCGGCAAGCATGGAAGTCCGGGCGATGGGCCGCATCTATTTTGAGGGTGAGACGGAGAAGGACGAAGAGGTCACGGCCATTATCCAGGGCGAGCGCAAATACAAGTACAAGGTTAAAGAAGGGGATGATCTGGGCAAGGTGGCCATAGGGTTGGCAGAAGCGATTAACGCGGGAGCAGGTGACCCCGACGTGTACGCTATCCCGAACCCCGAATTCGCCAGTGTCTTGCTGGTTGCTCGTTATCCTGGGGAGGAAGGTAACAAAATCGGGTACGAGGTTGAAAAGTCTTCTGGGGCGAAGATCGTTGTGAGTACGGAAGGTGTGCAACTCAAAGGAGGCGGAGACGCGTTCAAGATCGCCCCAGGCACGCTGGTCATGATCATGGGCGAGCGCCTGTCCGATGTGACCGAGTCCGTGGATCTGACTAAAGTAGAGTCCCTTCCACGCAAGCTCGGCGGAGTTCAGGTTTTCTTCGACGGGATTGCTGCCCCGCTGCTGTTCGTTTCGCCTACGCAGATTAACGCTCAGGTGCCGTTTGAAGTTTACGATGCGCAAAGCATCAACTGCGTCATCCGGACCGAGCATTTGGACGGGCGCGTGACCACGAGTGTGGCTTTGGCAGTCCCCATTATCCAGTACAACCCTGGCATCTTCGCGTATCCGGGACCAGAGCCACGCTATGCCGTGGCCTACCACAAGAGCAGTCGCGCACACGGCATCATCGACGTTGAGGGTGTAGCGAAGGCTGGCGACCGAGCTACGGTGATCATCGGCCAGGGGGAAAAGGCGCGGCGATATACGTACATCGTCACCGAAGAGGACGAAGAAGTTGGCAAGCAAAACCAGAAGGCTGGCCGTGTGCGTATTCGTGACGCGCTGCTTCGGCTCATGCAGGATGATCCGGAGGTCGAGGCGGTCCCTGCAGGTCCGGGAATCTGGAACCGGATCGTGCTCTATGCGCGTGTGGAAGGCCCGGCAGGCAATGGCATCAAGTACAACGTAGAAACAAACGAGAGCTCCTCGGTCATCCTCACGGTGCTGTCAACCGAACTCTGTTGTGCGAATGTGGCTGGGGCACTGGTGACGGAAGATAACCCCGCATTGCCCGGCGAAATCATCACGATCTACGCAACGGGCTTAGGGTTGGTAAACCCAGAAGAGGCTCGTAAGGCGCAGATCACGGGGGAAGTTTACCGGGGGCCGGAATTCAACGAGCCTGTAGAATTCGTCTCTTCGCTCGCGGGAGGCAAGACGGCGAACTTGGTATTTGCCGGTATGCAACCCGGCACTATTGGGCTATACCGGGTGGATCTGCAGCTCAACCAGGGTTTGCCCACCAATCCGAGGACGCCCCTAACCATCGCCCAAGGTTTCCAAGTGAGCAACATCGTTCTCATTCCGGTATTCAATCCCAACCCCGGTGGGGAAACTCCGCAGGAGACACCAGAACAAACCCAGCAGCCTGCGACGGGATCCCAACAGCCTTCTGAGACACCTTCAACGACTA
>JAUQPO010000339.1 GCA_030550335.1 Acidobacteriota bacterium | reverse complement strand
GGAGCCGAGCAGGGCCGGTGCCACTGTCTCCAAGACACGGGGGCTGGTCAAGATCTCTGTGGGTGATGGAGGTTTGGGTTCTGCTGGGTCTGGCACCGACTTAGGTACGGCTTTCGCGTTTGCGACGACCGTGTTCAGGAGCCACCGCTTGGAGATCGGTGGGACTGTGAATTACGGAGCGGCGAATCGCGTGCCTTCAGCAGGCTTCCGGACGAGCCTGGTCGGCGCTCAGGAAGGCGAGGAGGTGCGTGAGGTTAGTCTGACCATGCGTCAAGCGTTCCTTCCTGGGCGGGTTGGCACGGCATGGGTGACTGGGGCGGTAGATCAAACGCCCGGCTTGCGGACCGTCACAGTGGCAGCGATCGACCGCCGGCAGCTGGCCGAGGACCTGAAACTGGAATATGGCGCGGCCCTGGAGTCGGTGACGTTCCTGGAAAGTCTCCACTACAATTCTCTGTTTGCTCGTTTGAGTCGTTCGTTCGGCGCCGGCACGGTTCAACTGGCTTACAGCTCAGGTGTCCCGCCGGTGGGGTTGGTGGTGGACGGTGCTGAATCCGCCACAGAGCGCGGCGGGCTGGACGAGGACCTAGCTGCTCTGTCGGTGTTCCCACGCGTCTCAGTGCGAGATGGGCGCGTGCGACTACAGCGCAGCCGGGCGGTAGAGGTGGCTTACCGGCGCGCACAGGGTGGGCGAGAGGTTTCTGTAGTCGGGTTCAGGGAGTCCATCCACCAGGCTGCGGTTTTGGTGATGGGGGATTTGCAGGGGCTCCCGAGCAGCGAGTTCTTGCCAGATGTGGGTAGCCGCGGTGCCGTGTACAATCTCGGGGACCGTCAGCTCACAGGTTACGGTGTATCGGTACGCCAGCGGGTGACGGGGGACTGGTCCGTGGCAATAGCGGTCGGCCGTGCCGATCTGTTGAGCCTGGCCAGCTCGAAGCCGAGCGGGAGTTTCAGCGATACGGGTGGCTTACGCCACCTGCTCAAAGCCACACCGCGGGGTTGGGTAGCTGTGGAAGCCCAAGGTACGTTGCCGCGCACCGGTACTCGTGTTTTAGCCCATTGGGGTTGGGCTGGCCAGGGCGTGCTCCTGCTAGATCGCGTGTATTTGACCGGTGGCTTGCAACCGTTGAGTGGCTTGAATTTGAAGGTGCGACAACCTTTGCCTGCGGTGGGGTTCGGCCCGGCACGATTGGAGGCGGCTGCGGAGTTACGTAACCTGCTTGCCCACGGCTATTTGCCGGTGACCAGCCTGGACGGGCGAAAGTTGTGCCTGGTCCAACAACCGCGCTCCGTGCGGGGTGGCCTGAGCCTTATCTTTTGATCCGCTGTGGTTGCAGCCGCGTGACTCTTCCACGCACGGATGACTCGTCCTTACCGCATGCACCCCACACGCTGATAAAATGCTCGCATATGATCCGTGGGATTGAGCACGTTGCCATAGCATCGCCCGATCCAGCGACTCTAGCTAAGTGGTACGTCGAGACGTTGGGATTTTCCGTTTGCTACCAGTCGGCCACCACCACCATCGTGCGTGCACCCGATGGGTCGATGATTGAGATCACGACCTCCCAAGGGGAGCGAGTGCCCCAAGACGAGAGGCAGCCGGGCCTACGTCACGTGGCGCTTGCGGTGGACGATTTCGATGCGGCGTATGAGCTACTGCGGGCTCGCGGCGTCAGTTTCGAAGGCGAGCCGAGCGAGAAGAAAGGGGTTAAGACGGTATTTTTCAAAGACCCCGAGGGTAACCTTTTGCACTTGATTTACCGCCGGGAGCCGCTCGGCTAGCGGCCGTCGGCAGTTGTGTTGACTCGGGCTTGGTTGTCAGCCCGGTGGTTCGTTCGAGGATCTAGCGATCAGCGGTTGGCACTGTAGCCCTTTGCCGCGCGCGCAGCGGTTGGCGGGTGGAATAGGTACTCGGACTCCGTCGAAAGCAACACCCACAGTCCATAGATTCCCAGCGCAGTACCCAGCGGGACGTTAACCAGGTGGAGTGCAGAAAGGACGATGCCCAGAATGCGCGCCCAGGGCCGGAAGGCTAATAGACCGGCGCCCGTGACGATCGATGGGATAGCCAGGATCGCCGCGATGGCAAGGATTGCCACGCCAACCAATTGCACGACCGGGAGGCCTTGAAGCGCTTCCCAGTCTAAGTGCCCCTCGAGGCCTAACCACTGCGCTAGACCGCCCACGAGCACCCAGAGCGCCAGCCCACCAAACAGCGTCAGCACGCCCAAGACCACGTGGAGCAGCCCGAGGATCTTGACGTGGACCTCCATAGGGAAGGCTCCCTTTATTGTATACGCGCGCCGTTCGGGTCCGGTTCGGACGCATTTTCAAAGCTGCTCCGTCGCGGCGCTGTGGTCAGTGCCGGCAAGTAGTACTCGCTGAATCGGACCGGCAAGTGGACACGGTAGCCGTTGAGCAGGGAAGTCAGGTCCTCCGCAACTACTGCGTGCACTGCATTAGGCGTATTGCCCCGACTGTTCTCCCTGTGTGGGCCGTGAGCGCTTTGGTGGTGGCACAAAGCGGTCAGTGAGCACATCCAATCACGAGCTCGCTTCTAGCCGTGTTCGCCCGATTGGTTCTGCGTTCATCGCTTTCGGGGCCACACGTTGCTTGGGCCTCGTGCGCCTTGCGAGTGAGTAGCCGTTGTCTCTCCGAGACCGGTTGTTGCATCAGTAGCTAATGAGATGTGGTCGGGAGCCGGTGGGTGGCTGAACGTGGCCGGTCCGTGCAGGCTTCCGCACCGAAGGTTCGGAAATTCGGGACTGGAAGGAGACGAACGGTGCTTTATGAAGTGAGTACCCGCAAATCGTTGGAGGAGATCGACCGCGCGCTGCACGAGGCGGCGGCTCGCCATAAGTTCGGGATCCTGACTGTCCACGATCTCAAAGAGACGATGCGCCTCAAAGGGGTGGATTTTTCGCGCGACTGCCGGATCTACGAGGTTTGTAACCCGCAGCAGGCGAAACGGGTTCTGGAAGCCGAAGGGGCAATTTCGACCGCACTGCCCTGCCGCATTTCGGTCTACGCCTGTGAAGATGGGTACAGGATCGCCACGTTGCTACCCACCGCGGTGCTGGGGCTGTTTGGTAAGCCAGAGCTGAAGTCCGTGGCCGAGGAAGTGGAGGCTGCCATCCGCGCCATGGTTGACGAGGCGGCCGCTTGAGGGGCGTGGAACAGTGTTGAGTTCGTTCTGCCCAGGACGTGGTTTCGGCGGTGCTGGCCGGTGGCCTCCCTGCAACAAGGCTGCTTATCGATTTGGGCACTATAGGGGACGAGAAGCCCGAAACTCCCCGCCGGGGTTGATTGCCTAGGCAGGGGCAGCAGAAGGGAGAACAAGCGAGTCTCCGCCAGTCAAGTGCTAGCCGCACCGGCTGCAGTCCGCTTGTACCACCTGCGGACCACCATGAGCACTATCACCAGCCCCACAGCCAGCGCGACCACCGGCACAACGTTCATCACCCACCACAACTCGCCTTCAGGCTCAGCGAGCACACGCACTCCATATCGAGATTTGTAATAGTCGAGAATCTCCTGATCGGAGCGCCCCTCGCGGACCATTTGGCGGATTTCTTGCCGCATCTGCACCGCTACCTCGCTGCGATGGTCCGCAACGGACTCCGAGTAGCAGCAAGGAGCCAAGAGCCGACGTTCGAGTCGCCGTATGCGAGCTTCTTGGTCAGCGCTAGGTTGGCCAGTGAGGGAAGCTAGGAAGAGGAAAAGGAAGAGACAAGATCCCATGGAATCTTGACTCCATTTTACGCTTTGCGGCGAGCCCGGTTGTTGGATGCAGGGATTGTATGTGGCGGATGGCCAAACGCAACCACCTAGCCTCTACAGCTGCCGTGCGTGAGGTTC
>JAUQPO010000338.1 GCA_030550335.1 Acidobacteriota bacterium | reverse complement strand
GGCTGCCAATCGCTGCCGGATGTACTGCTCGTCTCTGGCCGAGAAGATCATAGTTGCCTCCTTCCTCACTTGCTGGGACTGTGCAATCAGGCGCGAGCACAGTGAGGTGAGCCTGGTTTCTTGAGTGTTTCGCTGTTCCCACACCCATGGATGCAGGCTTATACTCGATCGTGACATGACCGGCCGGTAAGCGGCGTGCGGGGTGGGCCATGAGGAACAAGCTCACGCTTGTTTCTGTTCGTCGGATTTGGACTGGGAGCCTGGTTGTGGCGCTTCAACCGCGAGTCGGAAGTGGCGGTGGCGCGTCAGGCTAGGAGGGTCATCGCAGGTAGATGCGTCCAGTACTGCCTACTGTTTGGGTTTGGGGATCGAGAGCCGGCTCGACGGGAGGGGTCCGTAGAGGCCAGCGGAGCGCGCATTCGGTCTGTCGACATCTGGTATCTCGGCCCGGAAGACCGCGTGGAGGGCAATCGCTGGCAGCTCTCCACCCGCCGTGTCGTCCTGACACGCCAGCAGACGGCGCGTAACGCGCCCCTGTTCGAGAACGGTGTCTATGTGCAAGCGGAGATCTTCGAGCAAGATCCGGAATTCCCTGTCCATACCCTTCAGGGAGAATTCCGTTTTCGGGCGAGCGAGGTGCTGTGGGGACAAACACGGGGCTTCCTAGGTGGGCGAGCACGAGTCAAACGCATCCATGTGACCTGGCAGGTTTCCAATTCGATCGAAGAAGAGGATTTTCCGGTCATCACGCGCTCCGGCGACCCTGGCACTGCGCTGGCGTGAGGTCCCATGTGTGGTTTTGTGGAGGGATGGGGAAGGCCAGCGGGGCAAGACCTCGTATTGCTACGTTCGCGGCGAGCGGGAAGACGGCGAACTGGTGTGGGTGAGCCCGATGTAGATCCGGGTTGAGCGATCTAGACATTGTCTAAGAAAAGAGTTATTATAGGCTATGGATGCACCCTTCGGGGCTTATCGAGCAACAGCTTCGCGCCCGCGGCCACCGCTTGACGCCGCAGCGTCGGGCTATCCTCGAGTTCCTAGCATCGGCGTCCCACCCGAGCGCCGAAGAGATCCACCGCGCCATCAACCGCAGATTCCCCATGACCTCTCGGGCCACCACGTACAACACATTGAACTGGTTGTGCCGCCAGGGCTTACTGCGGGAGATCTACCAGGGTGGCGTCAGGCGCTATGAAACCAACCTGGATCCTCACCATCACCTGGTATGCAAGCGGTGCGGTAAGCTTGAGGACTTGTACGCGCGTGGTTCAACCACAGTAGCGGTGGGAAAACTGCCTGGCTGGACCGTCTTGGCGGTTGACGTTACCGTCCAGGGCATTTGCCCGGATTGCCAGGCATCCGGCGCGCGGAAGCGTTCCGATAAGCGGCCCGCAAGGAGGGCAGCTCGAAGGTCGGACATCATAAGTCAGGAGGTACGTAAATGAAGGGTGACCCGAAAGTGTTGGAGGAGCTGAACCGAGCTCTGAGTGCAGAGTTATCGGCCATCGTCCAATACATCGTCCATAGCGAGATGTGCGACAACTGGGGTTACAAACGCCTGGCCAGCGAAATCAAAAAGCAGGCCATCGAAGAAATGGGGCACGCGGAAAAACTCATCGAAAGAATCCTCTTCTTCGACGGGGAACCGAAAGTCGACATCCAACTCCAGCCGCGCATCGGCGCCTCGGTTCCCGCGCAGATCGAGAACGATTTGGACGGAGAGCTCGAAGCTGTCCGGATGTACAACAACGCTGCGAAGATCTGTTACGAAGCGGGTGATAACGGTTCACGGGAGCTTTTCGAGGAACTGATCAAGGACGAGGAAGAACACGTGGACTTCCTCGAGGCTCAGCAACAAATGATCAAAGATATGGGGCTGGAGAACTACTTGGCCCAGCAGTCACGCAAGAGTGACTGAGCGAAGGATCATCGTGCGAGTCTGGTAGCCTGACCACCTCACACCCTGGTGGTCAGGCTACGCCTCTAGAGGACCACCTCTCCGATCGACTTGGCTTGCAGGAACAAGAGTAGGTAGTCCGGGCCGCCTGCTTTCGAGTCAGTGCCCGACATGTTGAACCCGCCGAAGGGATGCACCCCCACCATGGCCCCCGTGGATTTCCGGTTGATGTAGAGGTTACCCACGTGGAATTCTTCCTTCGCTTTCTCGATCTTTTCCCGGTTGCGTGTGTACACGGAGCCCGTCAGGCCATACTCGGAATCGTTGGCCAGCTCAAGCGCGTGATCGAAATCTCGCGCCTTCGTGACCGCCAGGACCGGCCCAAAGATCTCTTCGTGGAAAATCCGAGCGGTGCGGTCCACGTCAGCGAAGATGGTGGGTTCGATGAAGTAGCCTTCGCCTGGGATCTCATTCCCTCCACAAACCAGCCGTCCTTCACGCTTGCCGATCTCGATGTAGTTAAGGATGGATTGCTTGGCTCGCTCATTGATGACAGGGCCCATGAAATTCTCCGGGTCTTCCGCTGGGCCCACTGTGATCCGCTGCGTAGCGGCGATCAGTTTTTCCAGGAAGACGTCGTAGACGGCCTGGTCGACGATGGCTCGCGAGCAAGCCGAGCATTTTTGACCCTGATATCCATAGGCCGACACGAGGACGCCCTGGACGGCTCGGTCCAAGTCAGCCTCACTATCCACGATGATGGCGTCCTTACCGCCCATTTCTGCGACCACTCGCTTGATCCAGATCTGGCCGGGCTGGTGGCGTGCTGCAAGCTCGTTGATGCGGAGTCCTACCTCTTTGGATCCCGTGAAGGACACGAACCGGGTCTTGGGGTGCAGCACCAGCGCGTCTCCGATCTCGGCCCCAGGCCCAGTCACGAACTGAATTGCAGGAGGCGGGAAGCCAGCTTCCAGCAGTAGTTCGACGAACTTTGCTGCGACCGTCGGCGCATCGCTTGAGGGCTTGATGACCACAGTGTTACCAGTCACCAGCGCGGCCGTGGTCATCCCTGTGAGGATGGCCAGCGGAAAGTTCCAAGGTGGGATGATGACCCCGACGCCAAGGGGAATGTACCGCATTTCGTCCCGTTCGCCCGGAAATTGGAGGACCGGCGGTGGGTTCTGGTAGCGCAACATCTCACGGGCGTAATACTCGCAGAAGTCGATCGCTTCGGACGTATCGGCTTCTGCTTCCGGCCAGGTTTTGCCCACCTCGTAAATCATCCAGGCGTTGAATTCCATCTTGCGTTGCCGGAGGAGTTCGGCAGCGCGCAACAGGAGCGCCGCTCTTTCGGTGGCTGGTACTCGGCGCCAGACAGGGAAAAACCGCCAAGCGGCTTCCACTGCTTCGCTTGCAATCTCGGGCGTCGCTCGCTGGTGCACCCCGACGATTTCGGTGTACCGAGATGGGTTGATGGAGGAAAATCGCGATGGGGCTTTTCTCCAACGCCCGTCGATCAGCAGGTCGTATTCCTTGCCCAGTTGCGACCGCACCCGAACCAAGGCTTCGCACATAGCCTTGCGGTGTTCGGGTACCGAGAAGTCCGTATACGGTTCGTTCCGGAAAAGGGGAAGATCGTTGAGGTTCAGCTCAGGCATCCTGCACGTCCGCGACTTCGCTGTAACTATCGAGGGTTTCGACGAGCTTTTTGCCTTCGTCGAACAATTCCGCTGCTTCGTCCGCGATCTGGCGGCCCTTTTCATAAAGCTCCCGGCCCCGCTCTAGAAGTTCCCGGCCAGACTGCAGCAGAGCGTCTTTACTGGCGCCGGCTTTTTGGCTGATCAGCCGGCGAGTTTCCGCCCCGGGCCAGGGTGCGTAGAGCAGTGCTAGGCCCAGGCCCAGGCTGAAGCCAGCGGTAAACCAAAGCCATCGCCGAGAGCTTTCGGTCGCCATCCAGCGTTCCTCTCTTTGGGTCCATTGTATCGTTAAGGGCGGTGT
>JAUQPO010000337.1 GCA_030550335.1 Acidobacteriota bacterium | reverse complement strand
ACAGGCTGCCGGAACCTGCTTAGGTGCATGGGTCTTCTGAGCCTGTCTCCGCAGCCTCTTCGGCAAAGCCCATTTTTCGGTTCGGGGCTGATTTTTGCCGGCGTCTCTCATGGGGCAGGTAGGCTTTCCTATCTCAGACTTCGACAGAAGGTATATGGGGTTGTCTCGCGGTTTTGATCAAGTCCCACCGTGCACTACCTAGGGACAGCTCGACGACCATGGGATCGAGAGCTTACGGGCCACCCACCAAAATCGCTCTCATAACCATCCGCCGCTTACCACCAGCCGCGTTCAGGCCACCCCGGGCTGGCTCAGCCTAAATGTTACAGTAGGAAGTTGAAGTTGATGACCGGGGCCATCGTCGTCGACAAGCCGCTGGGTTGGACTTCCCACGACGTCGTCAACAAGATTCGCAAGCTAGCCAAGACCCGTCGTGTGGGTCATTTGGGCACGCTGGACCCCGCCGCGACTGGAGTCTTACCCTTGGTCATTGGTTCGGCAACTCGCCTGACCCAGTTTTACGCGCAGAGTGACAAGGTCTACGACGCTGTGATCCACTTCGGTTGGGCGACGGACACCTATGACGTCGAAGGCCAACCCATCACCGACAAGAACGAACCCGAGGAGCTCGACCGGCAGCGTCTGCAGGAAATCATCGCGCGTTACCGCGGCCGCATCCAACAGATGCCTCCGCCGATCTCGGCCAAGAAAATTCACGGTAAGCCGGCTTATAAGCTCGCTCGCAGGAAGCTCCCAGTAGAGCTAAGGCCTGTCGAGGTGGAGATCTACTCGTTTGAACTGCTTGAGACCCATGGGCCCGAGGCTCGCGTGTTGGTCCATTGCTCGGCAGGGACTTACTTACGTACCATAGCTCATGATCTGGGCCAGGCTTATGGGACAGGTGCCTTCCTGAAGTCTTTAGTCCGAACACGCTGTGCGCATTTCGACCTTGAGCGCGCCTGGAAAATTGAGCAGCTGGAAGAATTAGCCCGCGAGGATCGACTTTACGAAGCCGTCATCCCTGCCGCCGAGCTCCTGCCCCAGTTTCCAGCCCAAATCGTTGACCGCATCACCGCTAGCCAGATCCGCCAAGGACGAGACTTCCGAACCTCACCGTTCCTGATTCAAACGCCCGCCAAATACGTCAAAGCGATCTCGGAAAGCGGTGAGTTACTGGCGATTGGCGAAGCACGCATGCCCAACCTGTATCATCCCATCGTGGTTCTTTGAGCGGCAGAGCGATGGGGTCGAGCTCAGTGGATCAGCTCCATTTCCCGCAGGCTGTCGAAGATGAATTGTACGGCGATACTTAGCAGGAACACGCCCATCAGCCGGCTCATCAGGTTGATCCCAGTCCTCCCGAACAGCTTCAATACCGCTTCAGACAGACGCAGCACCACATAGGTCACCACTGAGACCAAAGCGATCGCCACAAGCACCGGGGCAGCTTCTGGCCAGCCGTCTGCCCGGCCCATGTAAATCATCACCGTCGCGATCGACGCCGGTCCGGCGAGCATGGGCATCGCCAACGGCGTCAACGCGATCTCCAATTTCTCCGTCCCTTCCGCGATTTCCACCTGAGTTTCGCGGGTCTCCCGGTGAGCTTTGAGCATGTCCACAGCCACCATACCCAGGATGATCCCACCGGCAGCCCGAAACGCCGGCATGGTAATGGCAAACAACTGAAAAATCGCCCGCCCTGCCAGGGCGAACGCCGCCAGCAATAGTCCGCAAGCGATCGCGGCATTCCGAGCCATGAGCCGGCGGTGTTGCGGCGTGTCTTCTTCTGTCATGGCCAGGAACACTGGCACTGCTCCGGCTGGATCCACCATGGCCAGCAGCGACAAGAATGGCGCAACCCATGTGTCGAACCAGTTCATGGCCACTATTGTGCCCGACCGCTGCTCGGGTTGGGCTGGATGACCGGCTCAGCAAGTGGCGGCTTCTCAGCACGGTTTCTTGAGTTCCCAGCTGAACTCTTGCATGAGCCGCCTCAACAAGCCGAGCGAACCCAGCACCGCGACGAGGTTCGGGATGGCCATCAAGCCGTTAAGTGTGTCGGCTATCTCCCAGACCAGATGAAGCCGCCCCATTGCCCCGACCAACGCCAACACGATCCAGGCCATGCGGTAGGGCAATACCGTTCGCACACCGAACAGGTAAGTGATGGCGGTTTCCCCGTAAAAAGACCACCCGATTATCGTCGATAACGCGAACGTGATCAGTCCCACCGTGACTACTAGATGTCCCCACTCGCCCGGAAGGCCAATGGAGAACGCCCGCGCAGCCAATGAAGCTCCGGTGTCTCCGGAGGTCCAGGCTCCCGTTACCAGGATCGTCAAACCCGTCAGCGTGCAGACCACGACCGTGTCTAGGAACACTTCCACGATGCCGTAACAGGCCTGGCGGATCGGATGGTCCGTCTGCGCAGCGGCGTGAACGATCGGTGCGCTGCCCAGTCCAGCCTCATTGGAGAATAAGCCCCGTTTGATGCCGTAGCTCAATGCTGCACCCAGGGTGGCTCCAGCAAATCCACCCACTGCTGCGTGCCCGGTGAATGCGGACCTCCAGACTAGTTCGAAAACCTCTGGTAACCGCTCCGAGTAGCGGGCGATGACCGCCACCCCGCCGCTTATGTAAGCCACGCACATGAAGGGAACCAGCAACTGAGTCACCTCAGCGATACGCCGGATGCCACCCAGGATCACCACCCCAGTGATCAGGGCTAACGCCGCTCCGGTCATCCACGGCGGAATCCCGAAGCTGTGCCGAACGGCGTCGGCCACCGAATTAGCCTGCACCATATCTCCGATGCCGAACGCTGCAAGCGCCGTCAGACACGCGAAGCCACTGCCCAACCAGGGCAACCGCAGGCCCTTAGCCAACACATACATGGCACCACCCCGCATCACCCCGGTCGCATCTCGCTCGCGGTAATGGAGGGCGACCGCGATTTCGGCGAACTTCGTGGCCATACCCACCACTCCCGAGGCGATCAGCCAAAACAGAGCGCCGGGCCCGCCCAGAAAGATGGCCGTGGCCACTCCGGCGATGTTGCCTACCCCCACTGTGGATGCTAGAGCCGTAGCCAGGGCCTGAAACGGGCTCACGGTGCCCTCACCCGTCCGACGGAACCTTAAAACCTCCCGCAGCGCGAAACCCAATCGTCGGAATTGCACACCCCGTGTCCAGAGCGTGAGCAAAATCCCGCTACCGAGCAGGAGATAAAGCGCAACGTAGTTCCAGACCAGCTGGTTCAGGAAAGCGTTGAGGCGGATGATCCACTCCATCTTTAGATCCCATAGCATCAACTCGTCGCGGAAGTCATCTGACGAGTTCACCTAACCGACTGCTGAGGCGATTGCTCCTGTAATCTTGGCCTGCCCATCGCGAGGCACGGAGGATCAATGAGCTCAGCGCATCGCCACAGGCCCGTTCTCATCGAAACCCATGCCAGTCTTCCATGTTCGGCTCGCCGCGACTGTCACCCTGGGCAGCCAATGGTGTCGGTCATCCGGCTGAGATTCTCGAGAACGCTCGATGGGCCCAGCGCCCACTTCGGGCCGCCCGGGCTGGTCTCGGTGCGGATCTGGTGGGATCACTCGCTCCGGGTTCTTCCACCGGATCTCAGCAAGGTGCCCTGGAACCGTCAGAGGCCGGGAGCGGCCAGGACGAGCTCCGATTTTCACCATTCGCTTCATAGCCCTTTGGTTTTCACCGTGCTAATGGTGGAATGGATGTCGGGCCTGCAGGTGCTGGGCACGCCTTAGGCCCGTTACAGCCGGGGATGTCAACACTCAGAGGGGTAAAGATTCGAAGATTCCGTCGCTCCCTATGGCGGCGCGTGCGCGAGCTGCGCGTGATCGCGCGTGCCTTGCTCGATACTAACCACACGGTTCTAGC
>JAUQPO010000336.1 GCA_030550335.1 Acidobacteriota bacterium | reverse complement strand
CGGAAAAGCAACTCGCCGAAATGATACGCGCGGCCGAAATCGCTGGGTCCAAAATTGTCCGAGCCTATCTGGGCTCTTGGGAGGATCGCAGCGGGCCATTGCCCATCGAAGCGCACATCGAGAACACCGTGAAAGTGCTCAAAGCTGTGCGATCCCGAGCTCTCAACGCGGGTATCCAGATCGCAATCGAGAACCACGCGGGCGATATGCAGGCAAGGGAGCTCAAGATGTTAGTGGAACAAGCCGGAACCGACTTTGTCGGGGTGTGTTTGGACTCCGGCAACCCCCTGTGGGCAATCGAAGATCCCCACCACACGTTGCGTGTCCTAGCACCATACACCCTGACCAGCCACGTTCGCGATAGCCTCGTCTGGCGTACGCCCAAAGGAGTGGCTGTCCGCTGGGTACGTGCGGGCGAGGGAAACGTGGATCTTGCAGGGTGGATTCGGGAATACCTACGCCTGTGCCCCGGCCGGCCACTGACGTTGGAAGTCATCGTAACTGGCCCACGAGAGCTGCCGTTCCTGGAGCCAGAGTTCTGGGAAGCCTACCCCCGGGTGCCCGCCGCAGAATTCGCGCGCTTCCTCGCTATTGCCGAGCGCGGGCAACCCGCTCCCTACACGCCTCCGACTCCAGAGCAGCGAGCCCAACGGGAGCGGGAGGACTTAGAGGCAAGCCTGCGGTGGGTGAAGCAGCTGCTTGGGGTATGACTCGCAAGGATTAGACCGGTCGCGCTGAGGTTCCGAGGCAAGCTAGCCCTGCGAGCGGATCCTCTCGACCCCTGAGTCTCTGTTTACCAAGGAGGTGCCACCAGCCTCGCGGGATGTGTGAGTCTCGTGCCGTAGTGATGGGCCATAGATAGGGCGAAGTGCACCCGGGGAGAATACCCCCAAGTTCGCAGCTGGGGTTGCTAAGCCAGTCGATGGAGTTCTGGTTTCTGACCCCACCCCCGATGCCCAACCAGCTCCACCCCGCCGTCCGCTCACCGGATGCTTCCTACCGGATCCACCCGACCCCTCAGCCCCCTTGCCCCATCAAAATCGATGCCGCTACGCACCACCTCCATTTCGGACGAGCAGATAGGGTACTCTGATTGCGCCTCTTGCGGATCCAGCCACCTCTGCGCTAGCTGCCGTCTCTTTGATCCTCAACAGCCCGGAGATCTTCCTCGAGGGCCTGGCGCACGTACAGGCCATCAGTGCCACCTGTTAGCGCTGGACAGGCTCGTGGAAGCCCCGGAGGCGGTGACTGCCCTCGTAGCCGATACTCTACAGCGGCTGCAATTTTGGGTACTGCGCGGCCTCAGTCGCCTCACTGGCCGCGGTCAACCCCCGATAGCGTGCATCAACCGAGAGGGCGGGACAAAGTTCGCCGCATGGATCTGGTGGCCATCCCATTTTTTGCTCACGGTCTCGCGGATTCGCTGGGCTATGGTCTCATCGCTCGCGCCCCCGCGCAACAGGCCCCGGATGTCGGTTTCCTCCAAGGCAAACAGACAATATCGTAGCTTGCCGTCAGCCGTGAGCCGGATGCGGTTACAAGACCGACAAAACGGATCACTGACGGAACGAATCAGGCCAATCTTGCCGCGCCCATCGGGAAACACGTACTCCACTGCCGGAGAGCGCGGGTCCTGATCCGGTGCCGCTCTCATTGGACCGAACTCGCGCTGGAGTATCTCCAGGATTTCGCTTCCCAGCAACACACGGTCCGGGTGCCAGAGTCCCTGCCCATCGAGAGGCATGAACTCGATGTAGCGAACCACTAGACCGCGCTCGCGTCCAAAGCGAGCCAGCGGGATGATGTCTGGCTCCGACTCGCCCCGCACGACCACCACATTGATCTTGATGGGTGCGTAGCCGAGACGACGGCAGGCCTCGATGCCCTCAAGTACTCGCCCATGCACGTCGCGCCGTGTGATCCGGAAGAAACGCTCCGGATCCAGGGTGTCCAGGTGAATGTTGATGCGGCGCAGCCCCGCCTCGTAAAGTGGTTCCGCGAGCTCTGGCAGCAGTACACCGTTGGTCGTCAGCGATAAATCCTCTAGGCCATCGATCGCACTGAGTTTGCGGACCAGGGCCGGTAGATCCCTTCGCACGGTCGGCTCACCGCCGGTGATGCGAACCTTCCGTATACCCAGGGAAACAGCGATGCGGACGAACCGCTCGATCTCTTCGTAAGTGAGTAAATCCTCGCGCGGGACATAATGGACCGGGCGCTCCGGCATGCAGTAGTAACACCGGATGTTGCAGCGATCGGTCACACTGACGCGCAGGTTGTCGTGCAAGCGCCCGTAACCGTCGACCAGTCGGGTCTCCCGCGCCATGGCGACCTCACCGGATGGCCAGCATGCGCTCCAAAGGAACCAAAGCCCGCTTCATCACATCCTCTGGCAGTTCCACGCGTGGCTCTAACCGGAGCAGGCAATCGCGTAGCTTTTCCAAAGTGTTTTTCTTCATGAACGGGCACTCGCTACAGTTACAGAGCTCATTCTGGATGAAATAGAACCGCTTGTGAGGAGCCAAGCGTTGGAGCGAGTAGAGCACGCCGCTCTCAGTCACCACGATGAACTCTTGCCCTGGATGGTCGACACACCACTTGATGATGGCCGACGTCGATCCGATGAAGTCCGCCATGGCGAGCGTCTCAGGCGGGCTCTCAGGATGAGCTGCCACCAAAGCCTCCGGATGCTCCTGCTTGGCCTGCGCAAGGCGGCGGGCGGTGAAAGTGGCGTGGACTATGCACGCGCCTTGCCAGACCTTCATGTTTTCCCGCCCAGTTACCCGCTTCACATAAAGCCCCAGGTTCCGGTCAGGAACGAAAAGAATCGGGCGTTCAGGCGGGATCGAATTCACTACGGCCACAGCATTGCGCGACGTGCAAAGGATGTCGGCCTCGGCCTTGACCTCGGCGGAAGTGTTCACATAAGCAACAATCGCGTACTCGGGGTGACGGCGTTTGAACGCCCGCAACTCCTCGACCGGGCAGGCATCCACCAAACTGCAGCCCGCTTCGCGATCCGGTACAACCACGATCCGGTCGGGGTTGAGGATCTTGGCGGTTTCCGCCATGAACCACACCCCACAAAAGGCAATCACCTCACCCTCGAACTCTCGCGCCTTCCGCGCCAGTTCCAAGCTGTCGCCGATAGCGTCGGCCAGCTCCTGAATTTCCGGCTCCTGATAGTGGTGCGCCAGCAAGATGGCACGGCGCTCCTTCTTGAGTTGCAAAATTTCTTGCGCGAGATCGGTAGCTAACATCGAGTGTTTCGCTAATCTTACTTTCACAATACCACCCCGCGGACTTCGGGGTGCGATCAAATCGCACGTCCGCCACGCCCGGTCCTAGGCCCTATCCTGCTGGCTACCGGGAAACCGCTCAGTCTACCCCTTTGGCTCCCAAGCGAACTCTGGCTCAGCCACCCTTCCGGTTCCGGAGCGTCTTCGGTCCCGACCCCGAAGTCGGAACACGTCAGGAGCCGGCCTCACTTGGAACCAGGGAACGCCGGGGCGGTTCCGGCTTCAACAAGTCCCAGTGTGCCGCAACCGAACTGACCCCACAAAACGAGTCTTTCCGTCCTTTCCACATGGGCCACAGGCCCACTCCCTTCCATGCCAATTCGCCGGTCATGCCCGGAGGGATTGACGAGGTCCATCCGAATTTCCCCTCGGTCGCATGCCCAGTGGCACTCAACCAAATCCCGAACTGTGTGCGACCAGCCACGCGTCCACCCATGCCGAACAACAAAACCGGTCCGAAGCAAGCGCACGGAGCCGGCGCCTGTCAGTGACCGACCGCGCACGCGATTGCTGGCGATTCCGTGAAACACAAATTCGTCGACCGAGAAAAACACGGCTTAACGATGGCCCATCGCAGCGTACGAACACCGCTAGAAGTTCACGG
>JAUQPO010000335.1 GCA_030550335.1 Acidobacteriota bacterium | reverse complement strand
GGAGCAGGGGAAGCGAAGTGAACAGATTCGCCTGCAATCAAGTCTACTAAGGCGTTGCGAATCACAATCCTTTTGAGTGTTCCCCTCCTTTTGGGAACTTCCATTTACCTCGCCTCAGGCGCTCGTGGATTCGAGCGCAGGCTGCACCACAAGCGCCTCAACGCCCGCCTGTTTGACCAGGTCACTGACGAAGCTCAAGGCGTCGAGCGCCAATGGGGTGATGTCAACCCGTCTCGGAGACTGTCAGAGATTTCAGAACCCTCAATCAAACGAAGGGCGACCGCTAACCGAGGTGTTCATCAGCATCAACGGCTAGCTCGAGGTACCTGGCGCATTGGTTTTGAAAGTAGTGCCGTGTTCGCTGCTAGTGAACCTAACGCAGCCGGTCTTGCCGTGCTAAATCCCGGGCCGCAAGCATAGCTGAACACGCTGATTTGTGTCCAAGCGCAACTGGTCTGGCGTGCACAGTGCCATCTGCCTATTTGGATCCCGGCGCCTGCTTTGTCAAACCCTGTGTTGGGCATTTATTGCAAGTTTTTCGAGCCACCGCTGGCGTTGTGTGCCACGCGGGCAGCCGGGGCCCAGGACGCTAGCCTTTCGGAGGCCCACGCTGTGTCTCCGGATAACTATTTGGTCCTAAGGGATTTCATGACCTTAGTTTCGGACCTGCCGCCTTAACTGTTGGCAAGCTCCGGTAATCGCGCCACCCTGTGAGCGAAACTCCACTCGCACCGAGCGAACCTCACACTCACTGAGCCATCAAGTCAGCATCAACGCCCAAGAACCGTCACTCCACAGCTTCAGGGTTCCGAGTTGCCGGCCTTTCTACACCACAGCCCGGCTTTGTCAAGTGTGTTGGTGTGAACCGAGCAGAGGCGTTGCTAGAAACTGATTGGCGACAGGAGAAGCCCTGCATAGTCAACGAGTTATGGAAGGACACCCGTCCTCCGCATCGTGTGCGCTCGCCCGGCAACTGGTGAGGCCAAGCACGCATGGGCGCCAATCCCCGCCCACCGATAAACCTCAGGCACGACCGCACGAACCCGGATGCGCCCACAGAAGTCCCTTGTAGCTCAAGGACTTCGTGCGCGCAGTGAAACTGTGCGTCCGAGGCTGATGAAGACGCAGCTGAGCAGCAGGAGTCCTGCTGCTATGCTAGCCCTGCCGCTGCGCAGGCAGCGGCTCCAACTACAACACCAGATGAAGCTCGCTGTTTCATCAGTGCGGTTCCGGCCACCTTTGTCAAGTGGTCCCTGCAACTGATTGCGAGATCGAGGCCAATCAGGTTACAGCCAGGTCGCCCGAGTCGACCTTCCCCAGTGCCCCCTTGTCGGCAACCCCCATGAATCGCACACGACCTCCATCCTCATCCCGCCGGAGCGTGAAAGTGACACAAGCCCCGCGAAATCCAGCAAGATCACAATCCACGGCGAGTCAGGGCGTTACTAGCATCCTGACCGGTGCAGGCGCCCAGAGCAAGGGGTCGCATCAGGCGGCTGAGTACCTACGGGATGTCGCACTCTAGGCTACATACCAGATCCGGTAGGGTCCCTCGGCTCGTCAACCGGCCGCTTCGGGCCAATCGTGGGCAACATCGCTCCTCGCCCTAAGCACGCCCTACCCGCCGTTGGCTCCCCTGGGCGCGCCGCGCCAAGGTAACCGAACTCTAGGCAAACGAACACCGCGCATCCTCCAGGCGCTCCGACGTCGGAGGGGTGTCCGAGGAGTTGCCAGTTCAAGGACACCTGCGCCAAGCGAGAAACTCGGGCCCCCTAGTGGCCCCAGGATACCCTGGCAGCGACCGGGTAAGCAGGGACTGGCCCATATGCCGTTCCCGGTGCCCGGTGGCTTGGGCAACCCCAAGGAGTACAATGGAATTTCCCCATGCGCAAGCCATTCCATGGGACGACCATTCTGTGCGTGCGCAGGAACAACAAGGTGGTGATGGCCGGTGACGGCCAAGTCACCTTCGGTGACGAGGTCTTGAAAGCCCGCGCCCGTAAGCTGCGGATGTTATACCGCGACACGGTAATGGCTGGGTTTGCGGGTTCGACCGCTGACGCTTTCGCGCTGTTTTCCCGCTTCGAGGCGAAGTTGGAAGAGTTCAGCGGGAATCTAGCCCGGGCCGCCGTGGAACTCGCCAAGGACTGGCGCACGGATCGCACGTTGCGACATTTGGAGGCCCTACTGCTCGTGGCCGATCGGGAGAAGACTTATATCCTCAGTGGTTCGGGGGATGTCATTGAGCCCGACGAGCCTGTGGCGGGTATAGGGTCCGGGGGAGCTTACGCCCGGGCGGCCGCAGTGGCATTGCTCGAAAACACCAACTTGAGCGCCCGCGAGATCGTCGAAAAAGCCATGGCGATCGCCGCCAAGATCTGCGTCTATACGAATGAGAACGTCACCTACCTGGAATTGGGGTAAGCCATGGTCATCTACCTACCCAGGCAATCCGCCGAGCCGGAGCCCTTACTGGACGAGCTGACCCCACGGGAGATCGTTCGGGAACTGGACAAATACGTCATTGGCCAGGATGAGGCCAAGCGGGCTGTGGCGATTGCCCTCCGTAACCGTATCCGTCGCCAGCGCCTGGATCCCGAGATCGCCGAAGAGATCATGCCCAAGAACATACTCATGATCGGGCCGACTGGCGTGGGCAAAACCGAGATCGCCCGGCGCTTGGCCAAGCTGGCCAACTCGCCATTCCTGAAGGTGGAGGCCACCAAATTCACCGAGGTTGGCTACGTCGGCCGCGATGTCGAATCGATGATCCGCGACCTTGTCGAAATCGCCATCGACATGGTGCGAGAGGAGAAGCTGGCCGAGGTAGCCGACCGCGCTGAGCGGAACGCCGAAGAGCGCTTGCTGGACCTGCTGATGCCGCCGCAACCTGAGACCACCGAGAGCCGTGAGCGCACGCGGGAGAAGCTCCGGGAACGGCTCCGAGCAGGACGCTTGGACGACCGCATCGTGGAGATCGATGTCCGGGAGCGGGGGCCGACGTTCGAAATCACCACCAGCATGGGCACCGAGGAGATGGACATCAGCTTGAAAGACGTCCTGCCGGGCATCTTCTCTGAGCGCACCCGCAAGCGTAAGATGCGCGTCGCCGATGCTATGGAGTACCTGATCCAGGAAGAAGAGCAGAAGCTCTTGGACATGGATCAGATCACGCGAATTGCTATCGAGCGGGTCGAGCGCAGCGGCATCATCTTCATCGACGAAATTGACAAGATCGCCGGGCGAGAGTCTGGCCATGGGCCGGACGTCAGCCGTGAAGGTGTCCAGCGGGATATCCTGCCCATCGTCGAGGGCACGACCGTCAATACGCGCTACGGCTTCGTTCGAACCGACCACATCCTGTTCATCGCTGCGGGAGCGTTCCACGTGACCAAGCCCAGCGATTTGATCCCCGAGCTGCAAGGTCGCTTCCCGATCCGGGTCGAGTTGAAACCGCTAACCAAGGACGATTTCATCCGCATCCTCAAGGAGCCCAAGAATGCCCTCGTCAAGCAGTACACGGCGTTGCTTGAAACCGAGGGCATCAAGCTCAAGTTCACTGATGACGCCCTGGAAGAGATCGCCAAGTACGCCGCGTACGTCAATGAAACCACTGAAAATATAGGTGCGCGGCGGCTGCACACCATCATGGAAAAGGTACTGGAGGAGATCTCCTTCGAAGGTCCTGATCTGCGCCGCAAGGTCGTCAAAATCGACGCCGAATACGTGCGCAAGCAGCTGGCCGGGATTATCAAAGACCAAGACCTAACGCGCTACATCCTCTAGGCGATGCGTGCCGGCCTGCTGCTCATCGCCACCTGTTACAGCGCCTGGCTTGCGGGCTGCGGCTACGTGGGCGATCCATTGCCGCCCGCGCTGAACATTCCTGTACCACCTTCGTCAGTGCGCGTCCA
>JAUQPO010000334.1 GCA_030550335.1 Acidobacteriota bacterium | reverse complement strand
TGGAGTTGGTGGCCTTTGTGCGAAAAGTCGCTTCAGACGCGTATCCCATCGCGCATCTTGCTCGGTTCCACATGCCGACGGCCATCCGGACCTGAAGATCAGACGCTCCCTTATATGGAACTTCAGCTTCACCTACGCTTCGCCCGTGGTGTGGTTGGCTGGATTCTTTCGCGGCAATATAGCACAGCCGCTCCGCCGGAGCTCCACACAATCGACATTGGCAGGGCTTTTCTGATTGCCCTACTAGACAGCCTGTGAGCTTCGGCTATGGCATTGTCCGCTACGCCTCGTGCTGGGTGCAGGCCTGAACCAAGACCGTCGCCGTGCCCTCGAAAGACTTAGCCACGTGTCCTCGTCGGTGAGCACCCGTCCTCGTGCTGTTGAGTAGATCACTCAAGTGGCGATCTGTAGCGGTAGTGCCCCAGCTTGATCTCCACTGCTGGCCACAGCGGTCAGGATGCGAGCAGGCGCCCGAGTACATGGACCAAACTACCGCCTCAGAAGTAGCAACTCACATCTGACGTCGCTCCGTACTGCCGAGCTCGATCGGTAGATGGAATCTGGCTCATGGAGCTCGAAACTGCGTGCGTGAGCTGGCCTCGGCTTGAGTAGCCTTGTAGCTTCGGGCTGGAAGATTCTAGGGCGAAAAGCCGAGCTGGGCCGAGTGAACACAGAGAGCTATAGGGTTCGAGGAACCGAGAAATGCCGCCGAGAGACACGGGGCGCCTACATATCGAACCCAAGGACCGTGACGCGGCCACCGAGAACCATCTACGGGCACGAGCGGTACGCTCCAGCGACCTTCGAGCGTGGCCCGTCTGGCTCTCCTGCGCACCGACAACCGGGACGCACAAACCCTAGAGAAGCGCATCCAACTCCCTCGATACTTTAAGCGGGATGGCCAGGCTGCCCCTTGTCGAGTAGGCCCTGGGCTATAATCGGGGTGCGAGTCTTGCGGGTTCGGCTTGGGTTCATCAAAGTGGATTTCTGCTTGCGTCCGAACGGCATCAAGTGGGCTCCAACGAGTGAGTGCCCGGCTCAAGCTGGAGGTGACCCGTTGTGTTGTCACTGGAGGACGTGCTCAGCGTAGCTCGGGCTACCGAAATCAAAAAGAAAGAGATCCGTGCACCCGAAGCGCTCAATGACCCGATCGAGTACGGCAGCGCCTTTTCGCGCGGCATTCGGGTCGAGTTGAACGATATTGTCATCCTGTTCATTTCTGGAACTGCTAGCGTGGACGAGCACGGCCGCAGTGTTCATGTAGGCGATTTCCGGGCTCAATGCCGCAGAACGTTCTACAACATCACGAAGTTATTGGAGGCCGAAGGCGCCACGTGGAAAGACGTGGTCCGCACGACCTGTTACCTGCGCGACATCGAGCAGCACTATCAGGTATTCAACGAAGAGCGCACCCGCTTCTACCGTGAGCAGGGCCTCGACCCATTCCCTGCATCCACGGGCATTGAGGCGAAATTGTGCCGGCCCGAGCTGTTGGTGGAAATCGAAGCTATCGCGATCTTCAAGAAACGCCCGCAGCAGGAACAGGCTCAGCGTGGCCACGAGGAGCAAGCGCCCACACAAGGGCGCTAAACAACTTCAACAACACCGCGGGTTGCCGTAACGCCACTGCAATCGTTCCTGGCAGAAGCGCCGCCACTCTTCGGGCGAGGCTGTCTTGCCGTGATGCTGCAAATGCCGCCGATAAGCCTCTTCATCCGCTAGTTCCCGGAGCAACCGGATGACGAATCGCCAGGCCTGCTCCACGTGCCTCATTTCAGATCTCCTCCGGCCGGAGTTGGGACAGCACGAAGGGCGCTTCTTGCAAGGGGGCTACGCGTGTGCCGCGCAACACGCCAACCCAAACGCGCACTGAATCGAACAGGATCAGGCCCACCAGCACTAGGAACAGCGCGCACACAGCTGCATCGAGGCGGTTGTTGAAGATCAGAGCCTGAGTTTCTGCGATTTTATCGGGCGGGATCACTCCCGCAGCCAGGTCGCGCTCGAGCTTTGCAGCTTGGGCTAAGAAGCCAAGCCGCGGCTCAGGGGCAAAAATTTTCTGTAAGCCTCCCGTGAACGTGACGGTTACCAGCCAAGCTAGAGGTAGGCAAGGGATCCACATGTAGCGGACGCCATGCATTTTGACCAGCACCGTTGTGGCCAAGCACAAAGCCACGGCGGCCAGCAACTGATTCGCGATCCCGAATAACGGCCATAGTGAGTTAATTCCCCCTAGGGGATCGAGTACCCCCTGGATCAAGAAATAGCCCCAGGCGAGCACGATCAAAGCACTGGTTAGGATCACGCTCGGCATCCAACTGGTCCGGCCCAACGGCTTCCAAACATGGCCTAGCAGGTCCTGCAGCATGAAGCGGCCTACCCGAGTGCCTGCATCGAGGATGGTCAAGATGAACAAGGCCTCGAACATGATGGCGAAGTGGTACCAGAAACCAAGAATGCGCTTTCCCCAACCGCTTTGGACGAAAATATGCGCCATCCCTAACGCCAGCGAGGGCGCACCACCGGTACGGTGGAACAAAGTGGCTTCGCCAACCTCTGCGGCCAGCTGCTCCATTTGCTCCACAGTCACGGGGTATCCCCAACTGCTGATCGTGGCCACTGCCGCTTCCGGTGTCGTACCGACAACGGCCTGCGGAGAGTTGACGGCAAAGTACACACCTGGCTCCAGAACACATGCCGCTACCAACGCCATGATGCCCACGAACCCTTCCATCAACATTGCCCCGTAGCCAATTGGCCGGGCGTGACTTTCTTTAGCGATCATCTTAGGCGTGGTACCGGAGGCAATCAGCGAGTGGAAGCCTGAAATCGCCCCGCAGGCGATAGTGATGAAGCAGAAAGGAAAGATCTTGCCGGCAAAAATCGGTCCCTCTCCGTCAGTGAATCGGGTCAGGGCAGGGAGCTGCAAGTCAGGACGAGCCAGAAAGATCCCGATCGCCAGCATGAACACCACACCGAGCTTGACGAACGTGCTCAGATAGTCCCTTGGTGCCAGGAGCAGCCACACCGGCAGCGCGCTGGCCAGAAAGCCATAAACGATGATGGCAGCTGACAGGGCGATGCCAGAAAGGGTAAACCAGGGCGCTAGCGTCGTCGACCGGGCCACCCACTCTCCGCCGATCACGGCCAGGATTACTAACGCTAATCCGATCAACGAGCACTCCAAAACTTTCCCTGGCCGCCAGTAGCGCAAGTAAACACCCATGAAAATTGCGATCGGGATGGTCGCTGCGATGGTGAACGTGCCCCAGGGGCTGCCGCGCAGCGCGTTAACGACCACCAGCGCTACCACAGCGAGCAGAATGATCATGATCGAGAGCACCGTCACCAACGCCGTCACGCCTCCCAGGCGCCCGATTTCTTCTCGGGCCATCTCACCCAAGGACTTCCCGTCCCGGCGCATCGAGCAAAATAAGATCAAGAAGTCCTGAACCGCGCCCCCTAGGACGCAGCCGATAACGATCCAGAGTGTCCCAGGGAGATAGCCGAATTGCGCCGCCAGCGTGGGGCCGACCAAGGGTCCTGGCCCGGCGATGGCGGCAAAATGATGCCCGAAGAGGATCCACTTGTTCGTGGGTTCGTAGTCGTGGCCATTGCGGAGCCGCTCGGCAGGCGTGGCGCGTTGGTCGTTCAATGCCATCACCTTAGCGGCAATGAACGCAGCGTAGAACCGGTAACCAATCAAGTACGTGCAGATCGCCGCAGTCAATAACCAAACGCTGTTGACAGGCTCTCCACGCTCGAGGGCCACACTAGCTAATGCCCACGCTCCTGCCACAGCAACCAAAGTCCACACCAGTATTCCCACCAACCGTTTCATAGGGTTCGATTGTAGCGGCAGGAGCGCCAGGTTCGCCAGCAAGTATCGAGTCGCTACCGATCGCGGAAAACCTCAGAATCTCTGCAACTGT
>JAUQPO010000333.1 GCA_030550335.1 Acidobacteriota bacterium | reverse complement strand
TGTGTGGATCGAATTGCGTTGGTCCGAGCCTCAGTGGCTTGGTCAGGTTCAGCTCACTTTCGACAGCGGGTTCCAGCGGGAGTTGACGCTGACTGCCTCGGAGACGATCAATCGCGGGATCATCCGTGGACCGCAACCGGAGACCGTGCGGGACTATTCGATTCTCTATCAGCCGCCAGGTTCCAGTCAGTGGATTCCGTTGGTGCGGGTGGAAGGGAACTATTTGCGGATGCGCCGGCATGAGTTCGCGCCCGTTCTAGCCGAGGCCATCCGCGTGCACGTCGACGCCACGAATGGAGATCCGTACGCGCGGATCTTCGAGATTCGTTGCTATGGTCCGGGTGCCTGACGGAACGTTTTGCCTGGTGGACAGAGACGATGTAGCGGACGGCGGCCAGAACACTGGAGTATTGCTGGGATCTAAACTGATAAGCGGAGTTTCCGCCGTGCAGAACTGCGAGACGGGCAGCGGGCTGCTTGGCCCTGCTCGGCATGCGTGGCTGGGCCCGGCTGGGTGATTTCACCCTACAGCTGGAAGCTGGGCCAGCGAGCAAGGCTGTGGGTGCGCCCAGAGCTGGCCAGCAACGGCGTGATAAGAAGAACTTGGCTGGGATTTGCAGGGTGCAGCCCCACGGCGGCAAATGGAAATTGACGTGCTGAGAAAGCATCAGGTGAAGGATTGCCACGATGAGTCGAGCCAAGGTCACAATCGACGGTAACGAAGCTGCGGCGTATGTCGCTCACAAGGTGAGTGAGGTAATCGCAATCTACCCGATTACACCCTCCTCGCCTATGGGAGAGCTCTCTGACGAGTGGTCCGCTCAAGGCAAGCCGAATATCTGGGGGACGGTGCCCACGGTGATCGAGATGCAAAGCGAGGCCGGGGCAGCCGCGGCGCTCCACGGCGCCATTCAAGGCGGGGCGCTGGGTACGACCTTCACCTCAGCCCAGGGCTTGTTGTTGATGATCCCGTCGATGTTCAAAATTGCTGGGGAGCTGACACCTACTGTGATCCATGTCGCGGCCCGGACGGTGGCGACTCACGCGCTGTCGATTTTCGGTGATCACTCCGACGTTATGGCGGTGCGTAGCACGGGCTTTGCGATGCTGGCGTCGGGTTCAGTTCAGGAGGTCATGGACCTAGCGCTCATCGCTCATGCGGCGACTCTAGAGTCCCGGGTGCCGTTCGTGCACTTTTTCGACGGGTTCCGGACTACCCATGAAGTTAGCAAAGTCGAGCAACTGACCGAAGACGACATGCGGGCAATGATCCCGGACGAACTGGTGCGGCAGCACCGCCAGCGCGCTATGACGCCAGACCGACCAGTTCTCCGCGGCACGTCCCAGAACCCGGACCATTTCTTCCAGGCCCGGGAGCGCTGCAACCCCTACTATCTGGCGTGCCCGACAATCGTCCAGAACGTCATGGACCGCTTTGCGCGGATCGTAGGGCGTCAATATCACCTGTTTGACTACTTTGGCGCGCCCGATGCGGAGCGCGTGATCGTGCTCATGGGCTCGGGGACGCAGACGGCCGAGGAGACTGTGGAATACCTGGTGAACCGGGGCGAGAAAGTTGGAGTGGTGAAAGTCCGGTTGTTCCGGCCGTTCTCGGTCGAACACTTTGTGAAGGCCCTGCCGCCGACGGTGAAGGCAATCGCGGTGCTGGACCGTACGAAAGAGCCTGGTGCGATTGGCGAGCCACTTTACCAGGATGTGATTACCGCCTTGCATGAGGGCTGGGATGGCCGCCCGATGCCTAAGGTGATCGGCGGCCGGTACGGTCTGTCCTCCAAGGAGTTCACACCTGCCATGGTCAAGGCCGTCTTTGACGAGCTGACCAAGGACCGGCCGAAGAACCACTTCACCGTGGGCATTCACGACGATGTCACTCACACCAGCCTGGAGTACGATCCAGAGTTTTCGACCGAGGATCCGCAGACCATTCGCTGCCTGTTCTATGGGCTGGGCGCGGATGGTACTGTGGGCGCCAACAAGAACTCCATCAAGATCATTGGCGAAGAAACCGATAACTATGCGCAGGGTTATTTCGTGTACGACTCCAAAAAGGCGGGAGCCGTCACCGTTTCGCACTTGCGGTTCGGGCCCAAGCCGATACGCTCAGCGTACTTGATCTCGAAGGCGAACTTCGTGGCCTGTCATCAGTTCGTGTTTTTGCAGCGGTTCGACGTGCTGAAGCCGCTGGTCGAAGGTGGCACATTCCTGCTCAATAGCCCGTATCCGCCGGAGGAAGTTTGGGATCACCTACCGCGGCGCGTCCAAGAGCAGTTGATCGAAAAGAAGGCGCGCTTCTTCGTGATTGATGGTTACAAGGTGGCGAAGGAAACGGGCATGGGGCAGCGGATCAACACGATCATGCAGACCTGTTTCTTCGCCATCAGCGGGATCCTTCCAAGGGAAGAGGCGATCGCAAAGATCAAGGAGGCCATTCGGAAGACTTACGGCAAGCGAGGCGAGGCGATCGTCCAGAAGAACTTCGCCGCGGTGGACGCAGCCCTTGATCACTTGCATGAGGTGAAACTCCCCGAGCGCGCTACGAGCACGATCGAAATCCCGCCGACCGTCTCACCGAAGGCTCCGGAGTTCGTCCAGAAAGTGGTCGCGCCGATCATTCGGGGCGAGGGCGATTCGTTGCCGGTGAGCGCCTTTCCGCCTGACGGTACCTTCCCCACGGGCACGGCCGCGTGGGAGAAACGGAACATCGCTTTGGAGGTCCCGGTTTGGGATGAGCAGCTTTGCATCCAGTGCGGCAAGTGTGTGCTGGTTTGCCCGCACGCGGTGATTCGGAGCAAGGTGTACGACCCGGCACTGCTGAAGGATGCGCCGCCTACGTTCAAGCATGCTCCGGCCAAGTGGAAGGAATTCAAAGACAAGGTCTACACTTTGCAGGTGGCTGTAGAGGACTGCACGGGCTGCGCGGTCTGTGTCGAGGTATGCCCGGTCAAGGATAAGAAGGACCCCAGCCGCAAGGCCCTCAATATGGCTCCGCAAATTCCTTTGCGGGAAACCGAGCGGGCCAACTGGGAGTTCTTCTTGAGCATCCCCGACAACGACCGCACGCAACTGAACCCGGCCCTGGTCAAAGACAGCCAGCTGTTGCAGCCTTTGTTCGAATTCTCGGGTGCGTGCGCGGGCTGCGGCGAGACCCCGTACGTCAAGCTGTTGACCCAGCTGTTTGGCGACCGGCTGATCATTGGCAACGCGACTGGGTGCTCGTCGATTTACGGCGGGAATCTGCCGACCACGCCGTACACGGTCGACCGAGAGGGGCGGGGGCCTGCGTGGAACAACTCGCTTTTCGAGGATGCTGCTGAGTTCGCCTTCGGTCTGCGGCTGGCTGTAGACCAGCACACTCAGTTCGCTCGGGATCTACTGAAAAAGCTTGCGGGAAAGATCGGCGAGGCCTTGGTCGACGCGCTGCTGAACGCGGACCAGTCTACCGAGGCAGGCATCCAGCAGCAGCGCGAGCGTGTGAAGTTGTTGAAGCAACGCTTACAGGAGCTGGACGATCCCGATGCGCGCCGGTTGCTGGATGTTGCCGACTACCTGGTTAAGAAGAGCGTCTGGGCCATCGGCGGTGACGGCTGGGCCTACGACATCGGATACGGTGGGCTTGATCACGTACTTTCCACCAACCGGAACATCAATTTGCTCGTGCTGGACACTGAAGTTTATTCCAACACCGGTGGTCAGATGTCCAAGGCTACGCCGCTCGGCGCCGTGGCGAAGTTCGCTGCTGCAGGCAAGCCAACCGGCAAGAAAGATCTGGGCATGATGGCCATGCAATATGGCCACGTCTACGTGGGCCGCGTGGCCATGGGGTACAACGACGCTCATACGATCAAAACGTTCCTCGAAGCGGAAGCACATGAAGGGCCGTCCATCATCATCGCTTACTGCCATTGCATCGCCCACGGCTACGATTTGC
>JAUQPO010000332.1 GCA_030550335.1 Acidobacteriota bacterium | reverse complement strand
TCCTTTATGTGGGTGCGCTGAACAGTTTGTGGAACGCCGCGCGTTCCGGGCTGGGGGCACTGGACCCGATTGAGACCACCGTTGACCGCAGGGCTCGCCAGTGGTTCGTCCACATCAAGGACCAAGCTTATTTGCCCCGGCGGGTGTTGTTCGAGTGGGGCTATGGGGCGAACCGAACTTTCGGTCGAGAAATACCCCAAGGTCAGGCGATCTACCGAATCACCCCAGATGGTCGACAGGGGAACTTCTTTGTGGATGCGACTCGCCGCGCAGCCCGCGATCAGCTCATCTTGAACCTGTTCCTACCCAGCTTTGGGGCACAGGGCCGTCACCAGCTCAAGACCGGTTTCGATATCAACCGGGTGGCCTATGCGCAGGACGTTCGCCGTACTGGATACGAGACCTACCGCGTGGATGGGACGCTCCGCCGGCGGACGGTATTCGTTGGTTCGGGAGAGGCGCGAGTTGCCAACTACGAGCTGGCCTGGTATATCCAGGATCACTGGCGTCTGCGGCCCAGTTTGCTCGTCCAGCTTGGGCTGCGCGGGGATTGGGATCAATTGATCCACACATGGAGCTGGGCGCCGCGCATAGGCCTCGCTTGGATGCCGCTCACAGCCAAGCCGATCAAGTTCACCGGAGGTTTCGCGTTAACCCACGACGCGACCCACTTGCGCCTATTCGTTCGTCCACTCGACCAGTATTCGGTGACCACCTATTTCCGACCGGACGGGACAGTGGAACGTGGTCCAGCTTTGGCACGCTTTAGCCACCCGCTGGACCGTCTAGCCAGGCCGCGCTACCAAAACTGGTTTGTCGCTCTCGAGCGAGAATGGATTCGCGGTATCCTCTGGCGCGCCGATTTCACCCGCCGGCGCGGCCACAACGGCTTCACGTACCGAAACTTGCTATATGCCGGTCAGCCCTCTGCCCCACTCACGCCAAACTCCGGCGGTTTCATCGTCGAGGCCATTTACACGCTGACGAACCAGCGCCGTGATGCATACGACGCCGTTGGGCTCACGTTGAAACAAACACTCAGTGGCGGCTATGGATGGCTTTTCCACTATTGCTGGTCGCGTGCACGTTCCAACGCCGTGCTCGACATCAACCTGGACGACCCAATCGTCGCTGAGCTGAACACCGGCCCCATGCCGTGGGATACTCCTCACCGTGTGAAAGCCTGGGGCTACTTCCCCACGCCTTGGAAAAACTGGGCGGTGGCTTTCCTATTGGAATGGCGCGTGGGATTCCCGTTCTCGGTCGTAGACGATGAAGGCCGCGTCGTGGGTCAGGTGAATGCCCATCGTTTTCCCAACTTCTTCGAACTGGACCTGCACATGGAACGTCACTTCGAATTTCGCCGTCACCGGTGGGCACTGCGGGCTGGAGCGAACAACCTCACAGGCCATTACAACCCCCAGGTAGTCAACAACAATATCGATTCACCGCGTTTTATGACTTTCTACGGAAGCACAGGACGCTCCATTAACTTTCGAATTCGCTGGCTGGGGAGGAGCCAATGATGCGCTGGTCGATCCCGCTCGTTTTAAGCGCTGCGCTTTGGGCTGCGACGGCACCCGCCCGTTTCCGTGAGCATACCATTGCTTCGGATCTGGCTGATGGATATCAGGTCTTACCGGTGGATCTGAGCGGAGATGGACTCACGGATCTGGTTGTGGTCCCATCCCGCGGAGACAAAGTGTGGTGGTTTGAAGCCCCACACTGGAGCCGGCACCTGCTCGTCGAGGGCGTCGAGCAGCCGATCAATGCCGCCGTATGCACCTACGACACAAAAGGGCGCCCCGAGATTGTGTTGGCCTACGGCTTTTCCAACTACCCGCGAAAGAGTCCTGGCGTAGTCACCGTCTTACGCGCCGGGGCAGACGTGCGCGGCGTGTGGTCTTCCGAAATCATCGACCAGCTGCCCACTTCCCACCGCTTGCGCTGCGCGGACTTCGAAGGGACCGGCCGTAAAGTCGTGGTGAACGCGCCGCTGGCAGCCGAAACGGCTGAGCCGCCAGATTACCGAGGTCGGGTCCCACTGGTCTTTTACCGACCTGGAGAATGGCGCCGTGTGGTCATCGGCGCCGATGCTCAGGGCGTCGTGCACGGAATCGAAATCACCGATTGGGACGGAGATGGCCGGGATGAAATCCTCGTAGCAAGCTTTCTGGGCATCCACTGCTACGATTATCAAGCGGGTCAATGGCGATGGCAGCAGATCACCTCGGGAGATCCGAGCCCATGGCCAAAAGGTGGCACCAGTGACATCGCCGTAGGGAAACTCGGCAAGAACAAGTTCATTGCAGCGATCGAACCCTGGCATGGGCATCAAGTTGTGGTTTACACCCCAGGGCACAGTGAGTGGCGTCGCCAGGTAATCGACAACTCCTTCCGCGATGGTCACGCTTTGCTCACCAGCGATTTGAATCGCGACGGGCGAGACGAGATCGTGGCCGGCTACCGGACGAGCGACGGGCGCGTGTACATTTACGCCGCTACGGATCCTCAAGGCGCTTCATGGCAGCGGCTCCATTTGGATACGGAATTGGGCCCGGCGTCTTGTGCCGCCGCCGACCTTAACCGCGACGACCGTCCAGATATTGTCTGCGTCGGCCCAGCCCAGCGCCAGCTCAAGTGGTACGAAAACCTGGGTCCGTGACCTACTGACCCAGGCCTATGGCCTGACCTCTGCCCGCGTAGAATCGATGTGTTGTCCACTCCGCTGGTCACCGTCGCGGTACCCACGGTTCGGGCAGGCCCGATGCTGGAAGAGTGCCTGCGCGCACTGCGAAAACAAACTCTGCGCCAGACCGAAGTGGTCGTTGTGGACAATAGTGGGGGCCAGGCGGACCTGACAAGCGTAGTGAAGCTGGCGGACGCAGTCATCGTGCAGCGGGAGAATGTGGGCTTCGGCGCAGCCTTGAACAGGGTGTTTCGGAATGCCCAGGCTGCGTTCGTGGCTACGATCAATGACGATGCCGTAGCGCACCCGGAGTGGCTCGAGAAACTCCTAGAAGCCGCCGAAACACATCCAGAAGCGGGTATGTTCGCCTCCTGCGTGGTGCTGGCTACGGGTCAGCTCGATTCGGCTGGAATGTTGATCTGCGGTGATGGTTCTAGCAAACAGCGAGGCCACCGACAGGCCGTTGAATCCTACCAGCAAGCCGAGGAAGTGCTCTGCCCGAGCGGTTCGGCAGCTCTGTACCGGCGGCATTTATTCGAGGACGTAGGGTGGTTCGACGAGGAGTTTTTCCTTTACGGCGAAGATACGGATCTCGGGCTCAGGGCCCGCTGGGCTGGCTGGAGTGCGTGGTACGTCCCACAAGCCACGGTAGTCCACCGGTACTCGCAGTCAACTGGCGCTGCCTCTGCACTGAAGGCATACCTGGTGGAGCGGAATCGACTTCGAATCCTATGGAAAAACTTCCCAGCGCGGCTGTTGTTGTGCGCTCCCGTAACCACGTTGAAGCGTTACTACTGGCATTGGGTCGCCTGGCGGCGCGGCCAGGGCCTCACAGGGCAGTTCGCTCGCCAGCCCGCTGCCCGGCGAGCGTTGGCCGCCGCCCTCATCCGGGCCCACTGGGATTGGCTCAGACAGCTGCCAGGCCTGATGCGGGCCCGGCGTGAAATCCAACGCCGAGCCCGGCTCAGCGCGCGCGAGTTCGAAGCGTTGGTGCGGCGTTTCTCTATTTCGCCACGTCGGATTGCAGAGCTATGAACGAGCCTTGGAAGGTGGACGGATTATTGCTGCTGGTGCCCGCCTACAACGAGGAAGCCACGGTTGGGCAGGTCGTGCGCGAGATCCAGCAAACGCTTCCTGGGGTACCGGTTTTGGTTGTGGACGACTGCTCGGCCGACGGCACCCGGGACGCAGCTCGTCAGGCTGGCGCACAGGTTCTCTCGTTGCCTCATCACTTGGGCCTAGGTGGCTGTGTTCAAGCCGGTTACAAGC
>JAUQPO010000030.1 GCA_030550335.1 Acidobacteriota bacterium | reverse complement strand
TGGGGCTACGCAAAATCCGCTTGTTGACGAACCACCCCAGGAAGATCGTCGCGCTCGAAGGCTTCGGCGTGGAGGTAGTCGAGCAGCTCCCAGTAACTTTATGAAAAGACCCCTCAAGCGGGCACGTCCATGACGAGGGCTCAGAGCCGGCTTCTCGTATTGACCTGTAAGGCCTGGTGCGTGATGTGCCAGCCATACACCGCTGAACCGTCGCTTTGGCGAGCCGTGCCCTCGGAAGCGCAGGTTGTCAGCTGGGTGAATCTGGAGAGCCTGCAGGGTTCTGGCACTGCTCAGGCTTGGGTGAAACTCCAGCTGAATAAGCAAGGGCTAGAGGCACTCCGTCACATGGGTATCTCCGATCCCGTGAGCCAACTTCGGGAAGCGCTTGCCCTCGAAGTCGCTAACGGTTCGGAGCGATCATGGGCCCTCATCGCTCGCCTGGCGAGTCCGGCGCCGATGTCCACGCCACGGCGTGATGCTCGGCCGGACGAGCTCGGGGCAGCGCAGTCGGGCCACACCCCACCTGTGGAAGTCGTCTGGCTCGACAACGCCACTCTGCTTGTCGGCTCGCCTCAACAACTGGTTAAAAGCGTCCGCGAGCGCTGGAATGCCGTCGAACATTCGCCTACGCGCGCCAGGCCGCGGTGGGTGACTTTACAAAGGCGTTACCAGGCGTTGCTGCGGCTCGAAGGCCCTCCCACCACGATTGCACGCCGCATCCGACATCCACTGCTGCGCGCCGCTGCCGAGGGTGACCTGGTACGGAATATCCGGTGGATGGAAGTCGGAATCCGTGTCGGCTCGCCATTAGAACTGGAGGTGGAGACGGAGCTCCGCAATCCCCAACAGGCCGCGGCCTTCTGTGAGCTGGCCCGGTTTACCCTGTGGGGCTTGGCCGTGCAAGCTCAGGGCGACGCCGCGCGTCGGTGGAAAGACACGCTGGCCCGCCTGAAAACGCAAGTAGTGGACGCCAGAGCCCATGTGTCCATGCAGATCGAGGAACAGACCTTGTTGGAGATCCTCGAACGGTTCGAGCAATACGTTTCCATCGAGTGACGTTCCGGTGGGTGGCCTGTGCCAGGTTGACTGTAAAGCCCATGCGGCTCAGAACGGGCTCACAACTAGACGCCTAAGCGGAAGCAGGGGATGCTGCCGGCCGCCGGTCTGCGAGCACTCGTCGCGCAGCAGCAATCACTTTCCGGTAGGGAAAACTCGAAAAGTCCTCAAACCGGACCCAATCGCCATCTCGGGCGTGAGCATAGTACCAGCTTGCCAGGATCCCCACGTGCTCCTCACGTTCTGCGTGCCCAGCGCTAGCCTGCTGCACTTGCTCGAGAATTTCTCGCAGGCGCTGGCCCAAGGGCACTGGAGCACCGTTCGCCCCCGAAAGATCCAGCGAGGTGCGCTGAACCCACACGCCGTGGACCATAAACCATAACTCTACCGCGGTAGAGTGGACCGATGGCGTTACAGCAACCCCATGCAAGTGCTCCACGTCAGCTGCCAGCTCGTCCAACTGCCGGAGTAGCCGCTCCAAACGAACGATCGTGGCATGATGATAGGCCGCTTGCTCAAAGTCCAGTGTCTGGCTGGCCTGCTCTCGAGCTGCCACCAGGGCCCGGAGCATGCCCTGCCCTCTGGTGCGCAGAAAACCCGCTACGCGCTGAACCTCAGCCCGGTATTCTTGCTCGCTGACCTGAGCTTGGCAGGGACGCAAGCAGCGATTCATCTCTCCGTAAATGCAACCAGGATGCTCCGGCGAGGGCTCGAAATCCTCCCGGCAGCGACGGATCTGAAAGAAATTAAGCAGCTCCGACTCGAAATTCTCCGCCGCGTGGCGGGTCCGAAACGGGCCGAAATACAAGCTGCGAGAGCCGCGCAATCGGCGGGTCACCTGCGTTCGAGGGAACCGGATGCCCTGCAGCAGCTGCAGGTAAAAAACCGGGCGTAACCGGAAGCGGCTGCGATAGTCCTCCGGAAAATGCTGCCGGGCCAGTTCGTAAATCCCTAACATTGCTTCGAGACTGGACCCGACCAGCCAGTAATGAAGCGCTAAGCCAAGCTGGTTCAAACCGAAAAGCCGGCTGGCCAAACTGCCTGGGCGCAGCAGGCGTTGGACCCGGCGGCGCAGAGACCGCGTGCTACCCAGGTGCAATACGCTGTCGTGAGTCGCAAACAAATACACCGCAGGCGAGGCTGGTAGGTTAGAGAGGAGCTCTTCCGGCCCAGCCGGCTCTGAGCCCAATTCCACCACAGTGGGTGCACGCAGCCACATCCGAGCCCCAGGAGCTTGAATTTGGTTGCCGGAGCAGTTTACAGTGATTCTACACTGGAATTTGCCCTCAACCATGAGCCGGAAGCACCCGGCCAACGAGTACACGCGAGAAAGCCTTGGATTGATCGGGTGTTGAAGCCCTAACGGTGGAAAAACTACACCTAGCTCTGGGAAACGAGGGACTGATGTCGACTCGGAACAGTCCATCCATTCCGGACCGGAACCAGCCAGCCGCCTCCAGCAGCTCCCCAGTTCCCCCCAACTACCAGCAGCAGGAAGAACTCTACACCCAAGCCATGAGGTTTTACCGTTCCGGCCAGCTTCGGGAAGCGATCCCTCTGTTCGAGCAGGTAGCCCTCGGGCCGAGCGCCCAGCTGGCCCACGCGGCGCGGACCCACAAGGCTGCCTGCGAACGACGGTTGGCCCAAGTCGAAGTGCAATTGGAAACTCTGGAGGACCGGTACACATACGCGGTGGCCTTGATGAATGCCCGGCGACTGGATGAGGCCCTGGAGCAACTCCAGCAGGTACTAGTACACGATGAAAACTGCGATCACGTCCACTACGCCTTGGCAATCTGTTATGGTTTGAAGGGGGAGTTCGAAAAAGCAGCCGAGCACCTGAAAAAAGCAATTGAACTCCGGCCAGAGAATCGTGTCAAAGCACGCCACGATCCGGACTTTGAATCCATCGCTCAGCACCCCCAACTGCGCCAGCTCCTCTCAATATGACCTGCAAGCCGCACAACGCGACTGGCCGCTCGTATCGCTGGAGAATCCGCTAAGGATCGTAGCCATCGGCGGAGGCTCCGGCCTTTCCACCGTGTTGCGCGGCCTGAAGGAATATGCTTATGTCCCTTGGCGCGAACCGCCGTTAAAACTGTGGCCACCGGTGGAAATCACCGCAGTGGTCACGGTAACCGACGATGGAGGCTCATCGGGACGGTTGCGACGAGAATTCCGCGTCTTGCCCCCGGGCGATATTCGCAACTGCCTCACGGCGCTCGCCGAAGACGAGGCCCTGATGACCCAATTATTCCAGTACCGGTTCAAAACCGGCCGTGGCCTGCGGGGACACAGCTTCGGCAACCTCTTTTTGACCGCCTTGACGGATATCACCGGAGACTTCCCCCTCGCCGTCAAATTTTCTTCTGAAGTCCTCGCCATAGCGGGCCGGATTTTCCCGTCCACCACAAGCAACGTCCAGCTCCGGGCCAAGCTGGCCGATGGCACTATCGTGGACGGGGAGACTCGTATCAGCCGGAGTCGTGTGCCGATTAGGCGCGTCATGTTGGTGCCTCCAGACTGCAAACCCCTGCCAGAAACTTTGGAGGCGATTGCCCAAGCTGACCTGATTTGCCTCGGACCGGGCTCCCTTTACACGAGCGTGATTCCGAACTTGTTGGTCAAAGGCGTAGTGCAGGCCATCAGCCAGTCGCCTGCTTTCAAGGCTTACTTCGTCAACCTGATGTGGCAACCCGGCGAGACCATAGGTTACACGGCCAGCGATCATGTTAAAGCGCTCCACCTGCATGCTCGGCGCCGGTTCCTCGATTACGTGATCGTAAACACGCAGCCCATCAGCCCCAGCTTGCGCCGGCGATACGCGCTACGCCAGGCTCAACCGGTGGAGAATGACATCGAGGAACTGGAAAGACTCGGCCTAAAGGTTATCGCCCGGCCAGTCCTCGAAGAAGGGGAGAAGGTTCGGCACAATCCCCAGGCAGCGGCCGCAGCGGCTGTCGAGCTGGCCTACGAAGCGCGGCGCCAGCGCCTATCCGTACCTGCGACAGCTGCGGGACACTTGTGAATAGATCTCTTCGGCGCACACAAGGACGTCTTCCATGAACCAGCAGCAACCGGTGTGGGTAGTGATCCTGGCCGCAGGGCTAGGGACACGGATGAAATCCAACTGGGCCAAGGTGCTTCATCGCGCCGGTGGGCTCCCCCTGATCGAGCACGTAGTGCGGACCGCAATCCAACTGGTGCCCCCGGATCAGGTGTATGTGGTGGTAGGGTACCAGGGGGACCGGGTGCGAGAAGCCGTGAGCAGTTACGGAGTACGTTTTGCGGTGCAGACGGAGCCACGGGGCACCGCGGACGCGGTAGCGAGCACTCGCTCCTTCCTGGCTAACTGCGATGGCCTACTCATAGTCCTCTACGGTGACACCCCCCTGCTCGGTCCAGCGACACTCCGCAGGCTGCTCGCCCACCACCAGCAATCGCGACCAGCAGCTACCTTGCTCACCATGACCCTAGACGACCCCACTGGGTACGGACGCATACTCACCCACCCCGACGGCTCGGTCCGGGCTATCGTCGAAGAGCGGGCAGCCACGGCCGAGCAGCGCCGCATCCGGCGCGTGAACACCGGCATCTACTGCTTCGATAACCGGAAGCTTTGGCAATTCATCCATCGCATCCAGCCGAACAATCCCGCAGGCGAGTACTACCTCACAGATATCGTGGAGCTTTTTGACTCGGCCGGCCTGCCCGTGCATGCTGTGGAGCTTGAAGATCCCACCGAGGCCTTAGGGATCAATACACGAATCGACTTGGCCCGCGTCGACCGCATCCTCCGTGAACGCAAAGCCAAAGAATTGATGCTTGCCGGCGTCACTATTGAGTATCCCGAGACCGTACGCATCGATGTGGACGTCCAAGTCGGCCAAGACACGCGCATCGGCCCCTTCGCCCAGCTGCTCGGCAAGACCGTGGTGTACGAGGACGTCGAAATCGGCGCCGGAACCATCGTCAAAGACTGCTGGATTGGACGCGGCGCCATGATTCACCCTTACTGTGTCCTGGCCGATTCTCGCGTCGAGGCAGGTGCAATCATCGGGCCCTTCGCCCGCCTCCGCATGAACTGCTATATCGGGACAGGCGCCGCCATTGGTAATTTCGTAGAAATGAAGAACACGCGCTTCGGGCCGGGTTCCAAGGCAATGCACCTGGCCTACCTGGGCGATGCGGAAGTAGGCGCTGAGGTGAACATCGGCGCAGGCACGATCACGTGCAACTACGACGGCGTGCGCAAGCATCCGACCTTCATTCGCGACCGGGCATTCGTGGGGAGCAACGTCACACTGATCGCGCCGGTCGAAGTGGGCCCAGGTAGTTACATCGGCGCTGGGTCGGTCATCACGGATCCAGTCCCTGCAGATGCGCTGGGGCTGGGCCGAGCCCGACAGATCGTCAAAGAAGGCTGGGCGAAGCGCCGGCGCGAGCAACAGGCCGCTAGCGCTACCCCGAACACGAACCTAGAACCCCCGGAAGGTTGCAGCACCCAGCACACGTGAGCGGCAGTCGCTCTAGAAAAACGCCCGGATGGGCTCCAGTTCTCGCTCGAACTCCTCTTGCAGCGTCAACCACGGCAAAGGGGCCTCCACCTGCCCCAGCAGTGTAGCCCGATCGGCATCCCGCTCGCCCAAGCCGACCTGCACTTCCAGGCCATCGGATTCCACCAGGCGACTTGCGAAATGCACCACACGACTCAGGGGCCAGACGCCGTTCTCAACCGCTTCTGGCGTCAGCTGATACCGAGCCGCGCGCTGGACAGGAGCCGGCAGGTTCCATTGGGCTAAAGCTTCGGCGGTCAGTTGGGCGTGATCCAAACCGATCACTCGACGTTCGGCCTCCACCAGAGATGTCCCCTCCCGGAGGCAGCATTGCCGGATGCGTTCGAACTCCCGGGGCAAGCCAGTAGCTATGAGCAACAGCCCTAGGTCGTGCAACAACCCAGCGACAAAAGCACCCTCCCCGTAGTTGACTGGCAGCTTCTGGGCCATCAAGTCCGCCATGATAGCTGTGGCTACGGAGTGCAGGTTGAACTGGGCATGGGACCAGCTCGGGGCAGCACGCACGTTCGTCCAAATTTGAGCCACGCTCAGTGTCAACACTAAGTTCCGCAACCGCACCAGGCCGACCAACGTGATCGCGTGGCGGACGGAAGCCACAGTTCCCCGACGCCCGTATAAAGCCGAGTTCACCAGCCGCAGGATGTTACCCGCCAGCACGGTGTCGCGCTCGATCAGTTCCGCCAGTTCCCCGTAGGTCGCCTCGTCGTCTGCCAGTACGTGAACGAGCCTGTGTACGATCGGCGAGAATGGCGGTAGGTGATTCAACGACGCGAGTGCGCGTTCCCGATACTGGCTGGCCCAAGAGCCTGTACCACCCACATCTGTTCTATCGGCGAACCACTGGAGAACTTCAGCACCCCTTTCACCATAGGTGGTAATAGCCGTCCCGTCGCTCGAGCCGAACTGAATGCCCGAACAGCTCGCTGAGAACCCCTTCCCGAAGGACCTCCTCTTTGGCCCCGTCACGGAACACACGCCCTTGCCGTAACAGGATCACCCGTTCGATTTCGGGCAACACGTCGTCCGCCTGGTGTGTCACTACAACCAAGCCCGTGCCCCGCCTCGCAACCCCCCGCAGGAGTTCCCGCAGCAACCACGCAGCGCGCACATCTAGGTTGGCTGTGGGTTCGTCTAGCAAGAGCGTCCTCGGTTGATGGACTAGTGCCCGCGCAATCAGAACTCGGCGTGCCTCTCCGGTGGATAGTTCTTCGAGAAGCCGGTCAGCCAGATGACCGATTTCCAGCAGATCCATAACCGCCGCAGCCGCCGAACGCATCTGCTCAGTTACCCGGTGATGGCGCCAGATGCCCGGGCTCGAGAAATAGCCTGACAAGACCACGTCTCGCACCACCGAGCCTAGAAGGCATGCCTGCGGCCACTCGTCCGTCACCACTCCAAACAACGGCCGGAGCCCGAAGATGTTCCATTGCTCTCGCCCCAGGATTCGCATCCAGGAACCCGGCCGGACCACGGGGTAACATTCCCTTAGAATCGCCTTAATCAACGTCGACTTGCCCGACCCATTTGGCCCCAGGATAGCTACATGCTCACCTAGCTCGATCTTCAAGCTGACCTCTTCCAGCGCGGGGCGCAATCCTCGATAGATCGTCACGTTACGGCATTCCAGCAATGGCGGCGACTGGCCCATCTTCAACTGGGATTCCAGCGCTAGTCCTGCTTGCCTGGACATCCAGGGAACCCCCTCAGACTCCCCTGACCGGAGAGCAGAACCCCAGCCTCAGTGCAAGAAAAACGTTCGATACAGCGTATCCCGCTGTCGCGGCGTGAACCCAGCGTCCTGAATGATCCGTCTCAAGTCCTGCTCAGTAGCCCGGTGGTGAGCCCCAGCTGCAGCTACGACGTTTTCTTCCAGCATCACGCTTCCCACGTCGTTCGCCCCGAAGCGCAAGGCGATCTGGCACACTTTCAGTCCTTGCGTCACCCAAGAGGCCTGAATGTTTGGGATGTTGTCCAAATACAGCCGGGACAAGGCCACCATTTTCAAATACTCGACCGCAGTGGCTTCATGTTTGACTGTACGGCCCAGCGAAGTGTTCTTCGGTTGGAACGTCCACGGGATGAAAGCGGTAAACCCGCCCGTTTCCTCCTGCAGCTGCCGTACGACCTCCAGATGGTGGATACGATGCTCCAACGTCTCGCCCGCACCGAACATCATCGTAGCCGTGGTCCGCAATCCCAACTCGTGCGCGGTCCGGTGCACCAGCAACCACTCTTCGGTGCTGCACTTCAAGCGGCTGATCCGGCGCCGAACCTCGTCATCCAAAATTTCCGCCCCACCTCCAGGGATGGAGCCCAAACCGGCATCCCGCAGGCGCGCAATCGTGTCCCGAACGGTCAGTCCGCTCACCCGCGCAATATGCAGGATCTCCGGCGCGGAAAAACAGTGGAGCCAAATCGACGGAAACCGTTGTTTGATCGAGCGCAGCAGGTCTTCGTACCAGTCAATCTTGAGCTCCGGGTGCAAGCCTCCTTGCATCAAGATCCCCGTCCCACCCGCCGCCAGAGTCTCCTCGATCTTCTGAAAGATCACTTCCTTGGGCAGCACGTAACCCTCCGGGTGACCGGGCGGCCGGTAAAAAGCGCAAAACGAACAATAGTCGATACAGATGTTCGTGTAATTGATGTTGCGATCAATGATGTAGGTGACGATTCCCTCCGGGTGCAGCTTCTTGCGTAGCGCATCGGCTGCAAACCCGAGCCCGAAGAAATCTCCCCGACGGTACAGTTCAATGGCCTCGCGTCGACTGATCATTTGGGTAACTCCTCACGAGCGGCTACCGGCTCTAGCTGCCGTACGCGCTCCAGGAATAGTTCCATCCCCTCCAACTCAGCCGGGCCGAGCTCGTAGACTACCTGCCGAGTCAGGTAAGCCCGCGCCACTGGCTTCGGTATGCCCCTGCGCGCGGACTCCTGGGCGATGATCTGCTCCAAGCGTTCCCTTCCAAACCGGTACGACCCTTCAAGCAAAACGGCGGCGCGGTGCGCAGCCTCCGCGTCCAGCTCCGGCCGCGCTGCCCAAACCGCGAAGACCATCGGGCGGTCCGTCAGCTCGTACCACTCTTGGCCGAGGTCGACCACCCGGTAAGGGATCCGAGGGGGATCCAAACGAAGCGCGGGATCGCCGATGATGACAGCGGCATCGGCGTGCTCCATCATAACTTCCAGATCCGCAGGCATAGAGATCAGTTCCGGCTCGACCCCATACCGGTCCCGCAACACTATACGCGCCAGCGCCACCGAGGTTCGGGAAGCCGCATCAGCTGCGAGGATCCGCACGTGGGTTAATGGCACCTTTGTGATCAATAGGATGCTCCGGATCGTGCCCAGGCAAGCGATCCCTAAATCCGTGATTCTGCGGAAAGGCGATCGAATCAATTCCGCTGTCGGCACCAGACCGACATCGATCGAGCCCTTGGTTAACTGCTCCGCACAATCCGAGGGCAACGACAACACAACTTCGGCGGCGCCGCGCTGAGGCCCGCGCAGCAAGCCCCAGATCAGCGGAACGGTATTCAGATATGAAACTGCGCCAATGCGGATCGGTGTTTTCATACCGAAAACAAGGGACTAGCAGAGACCGCGCTACGGCCCAGCTTATCACGCAGCTTCAAGCAGCGTCGCTCAGCCGCATCGGCCAACCCCGCCTGATCAGCGAGTGCTTAAAAGCCAGCTGCCATGGTTGACCGTTGAGTGTCACGTTCTCTGCTGCCAGATTCCTCACATGTTCGATGAGGTTCGGGCGGGCAACGTTCTCGAACACGCAGTTGACTAGGCGGATATCCTGAATCGGCGCGTGGGGATAACCGCGCAAGTAGAGTGCGTAGCGACTCTTCTGAGAGGTCAGATCTCGGACTTCAATGTCTCGCACGGTGGGTGGGTACTGGCCCCGATCCCCCTCCTCGTAATAGAGATCCACGTGAACTACCGCGTCCGCCACCTGTCCTACTTGGATCCGGCGCAAGTAAATGTGCTCAATCGTGCCCCCACGCACCGAGTTGGTCTTGATCCGCAGGACCCGGTCCAAGCGAGGGCTATCCATCACACATTCTTCGGCGAATACATAGCGGACCCCACCCGAAGTCTCGCTACCGATCGTCACGCCTCCATGACCGTCTTTCATACGGCACCGGCGGATGACGATGTTCTCCGACGGGACGTTGACCCGACGCCCGTCCCGGTTCCGTCCGGATTTAATCGCAATGCAGTCGTCACCAGTATTGAACGAACAGTTCTCGATCAACACGTCCTGCGAGCACTCGGGGTTGCAGCCATCGTTGTTAGGTCCGTGACTCTCCACGGTCACCCCGCGGACCGTTACGTTGCGACACAAGACCGGGTGAATGACCCACATGGGCGAGTTCCGAATCGTGACACCCTCAATCAGCACGTCTTGACAGCGATAAGGCTCGATGAACGACGGCCGCAGGTAACTCCCTTCGCCGAAAACGCGCTCCTTGACCGGCACGTCCCGCTCCGCCATCTCGAACAGCTTTTGCCGCGCCGGTTCCTGATGCGGTTGTCCTTCGCGCCACCCACTCTCGCGCCTGCCCTTCCACGGCCACCAATGCTCCGGCCCCGCCTGCCCGTCCAACACTCCTTTGCCCGTGACGGCGACTCGACGGGCTTCATAAGCGTAAATGAGCGGCGAGTAGTTCATGCACTCGACGCCCTCAAACCGGGTCAGCACCACAGGAAGGTAACGCTTAGGGTCCGTGACGAAGCGGATCGTAGCCCCCTCGGCCACAAACAGATTCACACCTGAGAGCAGATGAATTGGCCCGGTCAAGTACTCGCCTGCAGGAACAACTACCCGACCACCGCCTGCCTGGTGGCAAGCCAGGATCGCCTTGCGGAAGGCCTGGGTGCAATCGGTCTTACCGTCTGGACGTGCACCGAACTGAGTCACAAGAAACTCCCGGTCGGGAAATGCCGGCGGTTGAATGCGCGACAGGACGGTTTGCGCGACAGCCCAAGGGTCGGAGGCAGCACTGATGGTCAGCCGCGTCACAGACAGTGCTGCTGGGACGCTCGCACACGACCATAGAAAACGGCGTCGGCTGAGCTCGCGGTGCTGGTACATTTTCAGAGTCCTCTCGCCTTGCAGTATACTCGCTCGCACGCCGCCCACCGTGTCCCGTCGCTAGGCCCAACAACGGCTGGCTTTGTTGCCGGGCCCGCGGGCTCAACAAACGCTGGTGCCATCTGGTCAGAACAAAAGAGGTCACTGGGGCTTGGATCTGTTAGCGTACTAATCGGCGTGGGCAAGCTAAGGACCTGGCTTCCGGCCAGCCCTGGTTCGGGCGCGCCCGGTTGGGCGAGTGGCCAGGAAATTCCCAGCGGGCGGATAGACCCGCCTCCCAGGGGTCTCCTCATTCACCCTGCGAGCGACGCCCTCTGGCCAGGTTTCCATTTGGCTTGCACTGGGATGGTTCGATACCAGCACGCAGAGCACAAGCCCTAAACGCACTCAGCATGCCCTCCGAGCCCAGTGTTGTGGTAGAACTCGGCTCCACGCAATCGGTGGCGTCTATCCCGACAAGTGGGCGGAGCGCGCATCGCTTTGATCGCCAGACCGCTTGCCTCCTCTGCGCTAGCCCAACAGCCCGAGAAACGCGTCCACAATCGCACCCTGCCTGCTGCATTCGCCTAGGCAGACACCGAAACGGTATGTGGGGGACATGCTGGAGCCTGCCTCCCGCAGGTACAAACTTCGGCCAGACCTTCCTCCGCTCACCCGGAGCCACTGTCGCCACGGTCCACCCTCGCAGAGTCGCTACACCCTCCCGAGCTGCGGGCTTGAAGCTGGGCCAATAAAGCAGCGGCGGCTTGCTGGCTCGCCCGTTTCTTCGAGCTACCACGGCCAGTAGCCACCCAGCGATCGCCGATCGACACCTCGACAGTAAACTCCTTAGAATGTTCGGGGCCAGCCGTGCCGACTAGGCGGTATTGGGGCTGAGGCAGCTTCAGGGCCTGCGCAAGTTCTTGCAACCGCCCTTTGTAGTCCTCGCACTCGGTCTCCAAGCTCGCCAGCTCTTCGGCCTCGGGAACCACCCAGCGCTCCACCACCCGCCGAGCCGCTTCCAGCCCACCGTCCAAATAGACGGCTCCAATCAGCGCCTCCAAAGCGTCGGCCAAAACCGCCGGCTTGTCACGCCCTCCGCTAATGTGCTCACCGCGGCCTAGAAACAGGTACTCGCCCAGTCCCAACTTTCGGGCTACTTCTGCAAGGTGAGCCTCGCTCACTAAGCGCGCTTTTAGCTTGGACAAGTAACCCTCGCTGCGTTGGGGGAAGCGGCGCACCAGCCACTCGCTGACCGTCAGGCCCAGCACGGCGTCGCCGAGGAATTCCAGTTGCTGGTTGTCATGCGAGGGGTGTCCCCCTCGGCCGGCCTCGTGGGCATAAGAAGGGTGGGTCAGCGCTAGGCGGAGCAATTCTTTGTCGGCAAATTCGTATCCGAGGATCGCCTCCAGCTGCTCGAGGGCTGGTAGCATCCTGCGCGGTTCAATCCCGCACTATTCCTGCTGCGGCTGTGGCGCTGCTGGTGCTTGCTGCTTGGCTTTCGCCTCCTTGAGCTGGAGGGCACGCATCCGTTCCGATTCAGCGATCTGGCGGATTTGAGGATGCAGCTGCGGGTCCTTCAAAATGTCGTCAATTGCCGCGATGGCTTCATCATAGTTGCCAGCTCCAGTGTAGGCGGCGGCCAGCCGCAGCTTGGTTGCCGGATTGGGGCTAAAGCCCACATCGATCGACTTCTTGAACCAATCGATCGCTTTCGGATAGTCTTCCCGAACCAGCTCCACCAAGCCCAGGGCTTCGTAAGCCTGAGCCCGGAAGTCCTTTTTGGCCATCTCCCATTGCTGGTCACTTACTTGTGGGTTCGGACGTGGAGCTTTCTCGATGAGTGCCAAGGCCCGGGTAGCCAGATCTGTCGCCCGCTTAAGCTTCTCTTCCTTGTCCAGATCGAATTTGCGTGTACGCTGCGCTAGCCCAGTCGCCATCATCAGCATTACAGCGAAGTTGTTCGGGTCGACTTCGAGCGTTCGTTCGCCATAGATCATCATCTGCTCGAAGTCGTTCAACTGCTGGGCTGACAGCGTGGCCATCTGCAGCGCAAAGGCTTTGAATTCCGAATCGGCAAAGTTCTGGACGAGCTCCTCTGCGGCTTTGATGCGGCTCTGGTCGTCAGGCGCTTGAAGGATCTTTTGGATGGCCTCGAGCTCTTTTTGCGACTTGATCCTGGGTTGGGGGGCAACGGGGCTATCGTAAGTTTCCTGCCCTGCCGGAGCGGGGGCAGGCTGCTGGGCGACCAATAAGGCGGCCGTACAAAGGGTGGCAACGAAACTACACACGATCCAACGTTTCATTCGCGGTGAACTCCTTAGCTCCTATCCTACCGCCCGACAGCTCCAAAACGCCAAGCGCCTGCTCATTCACGTTTGCGGCGGAAAGCCCCGGCCAGCCCCTGCCGGGCCATCTCCCGAGCTTTTTCCGAAGCCCCCTCGAGCTCCAGCGCTTGCCGGTAAAACTCATCCGCTTTGTCGGGCTCACCCGCTACGTCGTGAAGTCTGCCCAAATAGACTAGGCTCCAAGCCTTTTCCATCGGTGGGGGAGCCAGCTCCAGGACTCGCTGGAACAGCTGGACGGCCAGTTCAGGATCGTTTTCCAGCACCGCAATGCGCGCCAGCCCGTAGTACGCCCTGGCTCGCAACGTAGTATCTCGAGTCTGTTCTAGCGCCGCCTTGAACTTCTCCTTGGCAGCACTGAGCTCACGCTTGCTGTAGAGTTGCTCGGCTTCCTGCAGTGTCTTTTCTGCACCAACAGGTTCCGGGGGCCGGATCTCCACCCGACGGACCGTAGGCTTGGGGGGCTCCTCGATAAACACTAGGTTTTGCGCCCGGCGTTCCTCTTTGCGCAGGTCTATGGCTTTGACCATTTCGGGGAAGTAAAATCGCATCGCCTGCTCCTGCCGCTCGTAAGCGGGCAGCTGCTCCCAAAAATGGGGAGTCAAAATATACCCCCGGCGATAAGCCTCGTCAACCATTTGCGCCTTTTTATCCGTCGGCACTTTCTCTAGCCGGATGAGAATGGCCCGGACCAGGCAGGCTGTGGTCAGTAGCACGAAGTCCTCTTTGTAGTACTGGGGCAAATGCGGAGCGCCGAGCGCGTAATCGCCCAACGCACGAACCTTCTCCAGCTGGTCAGCCGCGCGGGCGACCACCGGTTCAAGCAGATAAAACAGGTAAAAGTACCGAATTTCCTCGAGCTGAAGCTCCGGCGAAGGTGTAATGACCACGTAGTACTCACCACGATAAGACCGGGTGTGGACCTGATTGGGGGCAGCGAGCAAGCAGAGGTAGATCTGGAACTTACGGCCTGGAACCTCACCGCTCGGATTTCGGACATAAGCGTTCAGCTCCAAGACCGCTCGCGAGACCGGCTCGTGATAGCGAGCGATGGCTTCATCAAACGCCGGCTGCGCCGCTAGCCAAAGTTTGTGAATCTCCGCCTCCTGGTAAAACTCCGCAAGAAGCGGCCCCAGGCCTTCCAGCTGCTGCACGTCCGGTGGCAACTCGTAAGAAAGCCATCGGTACTGAAACTTGGGAGGCCCGTCGACCAGCAAGGCAAACGAAATATATTGGCTGAGCTCGGCTGTCCAGTCGGCTTGTCGGTGCTGGTAGTAAAATTCGCGCAGCTTTTCCACCGATCGCAGCCGCCGCGACGCCAGGTACTGGCGGATCTGATGGCGCAGTGGGTGGTTGGAAGGCGACTCAAGGTCTGCGTCGTAGCCCGCCGCATTGATCGCGGCCATGACCGTGAACAGGGTTTCGCTCCCGTCCAGCTGACCTTGCGCCCCACTAGCTAGTCGCGCCCAGGCCAAGCCGACCAGCAGCCCTGCAAAAGTCCATCGCCGCAAGTACCGATCAGTGGGCATCCGCCGAAAAGTTCCACTCCACGCCACCTAGAATACCGCGCCCCGGCATTGGTACCCCAAAGATCTCCTCGTAGCGTGTGTTCAACAGGTTCGTGAGCCGACCATAGGGCCGCCAGCGACCCCTAGTCCGCCCGATGAACGCGTCCCAGACCGCGTACGGCTCCCGGCCTATACGATCCACAACACTCCAGCGCGACCGCAGTGCCCACTCATTCCCCCACCGCACCAGCCACGCCAGCGTCCCACTGTGCTCGGGGTAGTTAAAGACATACTTAGAGATCACACCGCCGAGCGCTTCCTGATGTCCAGCAAGCGAAGCGTAGCGCAACTCGAGGCGATGCACGCGCCCCTGGAGAATCGCTCCTGCTTCCAACCCTCGGAAGCGGAGCCGGCGGATATTGGTAGCTCGCCAGATGTCCACCGGGCTGAACCGCACGTAGTCGATTCCGTTACGTTCACGGCGTTCGAAGACGGTGACCTCACCACGAACCTTCGTGGTCGGCACCCACTCGACTCCAGCCTCGTACTCCCAAGCCTGCTCGGGGTTCAGGTCGGGTGATCCCCGATTTCCAGGATCGTGATAGTAAAGATCGGTGTAAGTGGGCAAACGGAAGGATCGGCTGAGGCTAGCGCGCAAGCGCCACTGGCTACTAAGCCAGAACCCGCCGCCGACGGTGGGGCTCAGTTCCAGCCTCCCGGGGCCATACCATTCCGACCGCAAGCCCAGCGTCGAACTGAATCGTCCGATTGCTCGGACGTCCAGCCCCACAAACCCAGCCCCGCGTGCTCGCTCGTGAGAGCCCAGGTTCGTACTTCGAATCGCCTCCCATAAGCCCTCGAGACCATACTGGAGCCGGGCGTTGCGGGCCACCGGTTCCCAACTCCGAACGTAAGCTTGATAACTGGCCACGCGATGACGATTGGTAAAGACTTCAGGCCGGTCTCGATACAGCACGAACAGGTCTGTATGCCGTCGAAACGCCACCCCGACTGTGGCGCGTGATGCGAGCGGCTGGCTGAAGCCAGCAAACCACGTGCGCGTCCGCTCCCACGAATTGAAGTTCCCGTAGAACCGATCCGCGCCGAATGGCCGGTCCGCGTGCGCCAATATAAGCCTGCCGCCACCGAAGCGCCTGGGTAGTTCAGTGCGGGAGCAAAGCGCCAGGAGCCGATAATCCCGGTTAGGCATGAAGCCCGCGGAGAAGTTGCGATCCACGCATAAGAGCTCTGAGCCGTCTCGGCCTCGCCAACCCAGTACAGCTCTCTGTTGGTTGCGGCCGAAGTTCCCCAGTCCAGTCTGAAACCTGGTCTCCAAGCGAGTGGACGGGCCACGCGTGACAAAATTCACAACTCCACCGACGGCATCCGAACCATAGTACGTCGAGCCCGAGCCCCGAAGGACCTCCACTCGATCCAGTACCGACAGGGGCACCGGCAGGTCCAGATTATGGTGCCCGGTCTGCACGTCGTTCAATCGGAAACCGTCTAGCAGGATCACCGTCTGGCCGAAGGTCCCTCCCCGTATCGAAAGATCGCCTTGAATGTTGTCCGGCGCGCGCTGACGCAGATCCAACCAGGGCAATAATTGCAAGACATCCACGGGCGTGTTGGCCAGCACGTGCTCGTCGGCGGTCCAAGCCACCCGATCCACAGCGCGGTCGGATTCTTCAAGGGGCACCGGTTCAAACGTTCCCGTGACGACCACCACTTCCCGCCGCGGCTCAGAGGGAAGCTGGCCTGGTGCAGCAGGCTGCCGTTGCGTGGGCGAACCCGCCGCGCTGCAGAGCCCCAAACAACAAGCCGACACAAGACTGACACACCGGTTCACGATTCGCATTCCCAATTGTCCTTTGCCAATGGACACACAGCAATTGCTGGTACGGTGCTAAGCCCGTGGGTGTTGACAGCTAGTGTAGCGGAGCGGGCCCGTGAGCCGTCGCGAATACCGGCGAGCTCGTAGAGATTCACTCGAAGCAGACTCAAGCTGGCGAATCAGGCCGTTTCATCTGTGCCGAAAGCTCGCCACCCCGGTGAAAAGCGAATAGCTCTGTCGGAGGTTTTCGCTAACATGGGCGAAAGTGTGGGGAAAGCTCCATGCTGCGCGTATTGATGGTGGCTTCGGAAATGGCGCCCCTAGCCAAAGTTGGAGGCCTGGCTGATGTGATGAGTGGCTTGCCGCGTGCGCTGACCCAACTCGGGGTGGAAACGGCGGTGGTCATCCCCCGCTATAGATCCATCTCGTTGCGCGAAGCCCAGCGGGCTTTTCATGGGTTACGCATTTGGCTCGGCTGGCGACCTTACGACTGCGACATTTGGGTCCTCACTCGGAATGGTGTCCCGGTCTTCTTGGTCGACCAGCCAGCGCTGTTCGATCGGGAAGGAACTTACCAGGACCCCAGCGGCAACGACTACGCAGATAATCACGTGCGCTTTGCCGTGCTGTCGCGCGCCGCGTTGGAAATAACCCGGTACCTTTTCCGGCCCCAGATCATCCATTGCCACGATTGGCAAGCCGCTCCCGTGATCCTGTACGCACGCTCCACCTTTGCCTTGGACCCGACGTTCATTGCCACTCGGTTCGTATGCACCATACACAACCTCGGCTATCAAGGGATCTTCGACCGCTCTGCACTGGTGGATATGGCTCTCGAGCCCAGCCTCTGGACCGAAGGCTGGATCGAGTTCTACGGGCGGGTGAACTTGCTCAAGGGCGCCATATTGCTAGCGGATCACTTGACTACAGTCAGCCCGACCTATGCCCGGGAAATTCAAACCCCAGCCCACGGGCACGGCCTGGAAAATATCGTCCGCCAGCGCGCCGATGCGCTAGTGGGTATCCTTAACGGAATCGACGATGAGTACTGGAATCCGGAGCAAGATCCCCATCTGCCTGCGCCTTACAACCAGGCAGACCTTTCTGGAAAGCGAATAGCCAAACAACAATTGATGCGCGAATACGGCTGGGAGCCGGATCTGAGCCTTCCTTTGCTGGGGATGGTGTCACGCCTGGTACAGCAAAAGGGATTGGACCTGCTAGAGGCCATATCGGACCAGCTGCTGGAGCGCCAGTTACGGTTAGTCGTTCTCGGCACCGGCGAGGCCCGTTACGAACAACTGTTGGAGCGGCTGGCCACCAGCTATCCAGAAAAGTTTGCCATCCGGATCACCTTCGATGAGGCCCTCGCTCACCGCGTCATCGCCGGCTGCGACATCCTGCTCATGCCCAGCCAGTACGAGCCCTGCGGTCTCACACAGATGTACGCGATGCGCTATGGGACTATTCCGGTCGTCCACGCCACTGGCGGGCTCGCTGATTCGGTCAGCGAAGACGTAGGCTTCCGCTTTACCGAATACACGCCGCAAGCGTTGCTGGAGGCGATCGACCGGGCAGTGACGGCATTTACGGAGCCAGAGGCCTGGCAACAACGCATCCAACGCGCCATGAGCAAGGACTTTTCTTGGCGAGGAGCTGCAGCTCGCTACTTGGAGCTTTATGAGCGGCTGGTCCAGTCACCCATGAGCTGACTTGGTCGATCACCGCTCTGGGGTCCCATGCATAGGGCTCGCAACCGGTAAGGATCCACTGAGCTTCGCCGGGCTGACCCCGGCTCCAGCCCGCTCATTGGTCGCAACGATATCGGCCAACCCAGGGCTGAGCCCCTCCATCACTCGGCATCGCTCCGGCTTCGGATCGGGCGCGGTTCGATACCAGACAACCAAGGAAAGTTTCAGCCACTCTATGCTACACTGCACGGTGCCAGCCGCTCGGCCTGGGGGAGATCTGGGATGCGAGCTGGGTTCCGGCTACAACCCTGGCGCCGTTTCGTGCAAGCCGGGTTTCTCCTGCTGTTCTGCTTCTTGGTGCTCAGCGGCCGATACGAAACTGCCCCAGCGCCCGGCAGTGAGCCCAGCCTCCGCTATCCCGTGCAGTGGTTCCTGCAGGTGGACCCGTTGGTGAGTGTGGCGCACGCGCTGGCTAACCGCGCCTTATACGAAGGGTTACTGTGGTCGCTCTGCGTGATCGTCCCGACGATTTTTTTCGGTCGCTGGTTTTGTGGTTGGGTCTGTCCCCTGGGCACGTTGAATCACTGGGTCAGTTCCCTGCCCGCGGAGGCTCGCCGCGGCCGGCGTCGCGTCGAGACTAACCGCTACCAGAAGTGGCAGCGGTGGAAGTACCTGGTACTAGGGTTGGTGCTGGGCTCGGCTGCGCTCGGTACCCAGTGGTGGATGGCATTGGATCCCATATCGTTGCTGACCCGCACCTTGGCGTTGTCGATTCTGCCAGCCCTCCATCAGTCGCTGGCGATGCTGGCTGACCCGTTGGTGCGTGCCGATGCTTGGTTGCTACAGCTGCTCGGCTTGGGCCTGGGTTACCTAGGGGACGTACTGCTGTCGGGCCCGCGCCAGCCTTATTTCCAGCAGGCCCCCATCCTGGCTTTGACCTTAGGGGCCATTTTGCTGGCAAACCTCTGGTTCACTCGATTTTGGTGCCGGGGTCTTTGTCCACTCGGGGCTCTGTTAGGGCTGTTGGCACGCTGGTCGGTCTTCGGGCTCGAGAAGCGAATCGAGCGATGCGACGACTGCCATCGGTGCCTGCTCCATTGCCAAGGTGGGGATGAACCCCAACCTGGAGTGGCCTGGCGCAAAACAGAGTGCGTCTACTGCTTCAATTGCCTGGAAGGCTGCCCCCAAGGGACCATCGCTTTCACGTGGTTCCCTCGAGGAGAGGTGCAAGACAAACCGGACTGGAATCGCCGGCGCGTGGTGACCAGTCTCGCTCTGGGAGGAGGCCTGGTCCCGATCCTGCGTGCCAACCCGGTGGTGGGAACCGAGCGCAACGACCGATTAATCCGACCCCCGGGAGCCTTGGACGAGCGCTCGTTCTTGGAGCGGTGCATCCGCTGCGGAGCATGCATGCGTGTGTGCCCCAACAACGCCCTGCAGCCGGCCATCCTGGAAGGGGGGCTGGAGGGCTTGTGGACCCCAGTGCTAGTTCCGCGCATAGGCTATTGCGAACCCAGCTGCACACTCTGCAGCCAGGTCTGCCCCACCGGGGCTATCTGGAAGCTGACCAGCCAAGACAAGGGCTGGGCAAGCCCAAAGCCGGGTCAACAGCCAGTGCGTATCGGGACAGCGTTCTACGACCGGGGCCGTTGCTTACCATGGGCGATGGCTACCGAATGCATCGTCTGCGAGGAGTGGTGTCCAACTAGTCCCAAGGCGATCTACTTGC
>JAUQPO010000029.1 GCA_030550335.1 Acidobacteriota bacterium | reverse complement strand
GGACGTCCTGGCTGCAGCAAACCAGGTCGACCTTGTGCGGGCAAAAGTCCCTCACCCCCGGTGGCCGGTTCGTAACGCCTTGGGAATCGCCCTTTGGCTTCTGATGGCTCACCAGCGCCGCCATTTGGATGACGCCCGAGCTGTCCTACGAGAGTACCAGCGATGCTTCCCCGTCACTGGCCCCGCCCTTCACCTGCATTAGCCCGCTCGGTGGTGGTTTGAAAGCCCCGCTGCCCATATTGGCAGAGCGGCCGGGTCGTATCTGCCGGCGATGGGCGTGCTCACGGGGCTGGGGCCTGGTTCTCGTTGCTGCGGCCGCCTTGCTGAGCGTTACCCCATTAACTGGATACCCGCCGGAAGGGGAAACGCACGGCGTCGATCGTCTCGCCGATAACCTCGATTTCGTCGAGCTTGTAGGTGCCAATGCCGTGGGCCGCTGCTAGCCGGAGCGTGCTGTCACAGCGCTCGAACGGCGGCGTTCCCCGATCCGCGGCCGGGTCGAACCCCATGACCGCCGCGCCCACCGCGTCTGTACACACCGGGTTAGTGCCCACGATCAAAACTCGAGGACTCACGACTTCAGTGCGCCGGCCGTCCCGTGGCCGGATCCACGGCCCCTCGCCCGCGGTCATGGTCGTGATGCCATCGATAACCGCCAAATGGATTGGGCGCGCAGCGGCGAGGTCGGCTACGATTCGGGGCACGCGGTACCCGTCGTCTCGAGGACTGGAGGGATCAATCTCTGGTGGAGCAGGTTTGGCGGGTTGGCGATGGCCACGATGGAGCATGGAGCGCCCGCCCCGCGGGATGAGTGCGGGTTCATCGATTCCTGCGGCTTCGCCATAAATGGTGGTAGGGGTGATGCCGAAGCTGTTTTTCAGGCTGAGCGTGATGCCAGCGGTGTAGTGCTCCTTGAGCTTGGCCAGTGTGACGAACACATCGCAGTCGGCATAGCTGTGGTTGAGAAGAAACCCAGGGAAGATATGAGGCTGGCCGGGTACGCGCAGTAACTTGTACTCCTTCCCCATGCCCAGGTATGAGGTGTTTTCGAACTCCACCCGTGGGGCGGCGTTCGCGATGTCTCGGGGCTCCCAGCCGGCCGCGATCATGAATTCTTCCAGCGGCTCCGGGCTGTAGGCGATGCTTTCCAGAATCCGTATTCGACGAGCTCCCGCACGACCGAGCCAGTAGACTACGGCGCCGATCACATTCGGATGCGTCCAATGCGCCAGCTCCGCGGGTGTGTGCCCCAAACGCTGGTGCGCTCCACCCGTCAGGTTCACCTTTACCGCCACCGTTTTGCCTGCCACCAGTCTTTCCAAACCGCCGATTTGGTCAAACATCCTGCCCAGGGTCTCAACCAAGCGCTTCGGCTCATAATCCGCGCAGCGAGCGACAGCCACTGGTGCCGTGGGTAGGGCCCTGGCTGTTTGGCCGACACCCATCCCTGCGGCTAGGGCAAACAATTGCCTTCGAGTAAATGTAGGCAAGCGACATGAGAGTTCGTGCTCACGCATGGGATCCTCCGCACTCTACGGCACAATAGACCCTGAAGGGTGGCAAGGCAAACTCCGTGCCCAACTGCCGCCGGGTGCCCTGAATCTGGGCTTCCCCATCCACCCACCAAACCCGCGCTTCTACTCCCCGTGTGGAAACACCCACGGTCACATCTTGGAATGGCCGCCAGCCACTATAGCCAATCAGATGGACCACGGTGGTTTTCCCGTCGCCAGACCGGCAACAGTGCGTCGCCAGCAACTCGCCATTCCACAGACGCACGGGATCATTTCGGCGTCCCACGAGCCAATGGACCTGTTCTGCCAGGATGTAGGGATCGCTCCAGGGCTCGATGGGCGCCGCCACTCGACCCCGGCCAAACCGTGCGATCCGATGTCCGGCGTACGTGCGGGCCGGAACACTTCCTTTGGGTAACTTCGGAGCGATAACCAGGCCGCCCTTCTCGGCAAATTCCCAAGACGGCGCTGACCATTTGGCTTCTACGGCTTGGCCATCGATCAGAATCAACGCCGCCAGCCCTGCGAGTCGTTCACGGGTTAGCTGCTCCCTCAGAATGACTCGGTAAGCTAGGTTTCTTCGGGAAGCAAGATTCAGGAACTCGGTGGCCAGAAACTCGTTCTCCCCAGAGAAGTCCGAAACCACACCTAGCGGGGCTACCACCGGCCAGCTGCACCATTGAGAGTGCTCCTGAAAGAACCGCATGAGCTTTTTCGCCTGTTCCCAAAGCGTCAAGGCTTCGCCCCGGTGGTTGAGTAGGCCTTGAGCGAGCTGCTCCGGCAGCGTGACAATCCAACGTGCGCCAAAGGCACAAGCTTCAGCGATGGCTACGAGTAAGGAGTTCAGGTCTGGTAACTCGCCGGGCGGTTGGTAGTCAATCCACAGTTGCTGGTTTGGATACCGAGCCCGTGCCAGCTGGATCCGCCATCCATTCGCATCGATCCAGGGTGCACCTGTGGGGCCGGCTTCCGCCGAGTCTCGAGTGCGACTGATTTTGACGCTGGGCCATATACCCTCGATGAGTTGCACGTCTTGTGGGAGCTGGCCAGGAAGCTCGCCAAGCACCCGATAATTGGCCAGCGACAAACCGGGTTCTGAGCTGATGAGACAGTTGATCGGAGCCCCGGCGAGGATCTGCAACATTTCGGGTGGCCAGCCGCGTGGCCACCGCATAGGCCACCAGTCGTAGGATGTCATAAAGCTTCTACCCCGCAGCCGCCTAGCCTACTGCCCGTCAGCGGCTCTTCCTACCCATACACGCTCCTGCACGACCGTGTCAAATGCTCGGATCGCCTCATCCAATGAAGAGGGTGGACTTGTAACCCTGCGAGGCGCTGTAAAACCATTGCAGCGCAGGTGTGAGCAGGATACGCTGAAGGTATAATTGGCCACCATGCTGAGACAGAAAGTTTCCGTAGGCGTGGACCTTGATCCGCAGGAAACCCGCGAGTGGATCGAGGCGTTTGAAGCCATTGTGGAATATTCGGGCCCGGATCGCGCCAAATTCATCTTGGAACGCCTGATTGCGAAAGCGGCACAAGCCGGGATTCAGGTTCCTAGCTCTTTGAACACGCCCTACGTGAACACCATCCCCGCCCATGAAGAGGTCCCTTATCCAGGAGACCGGGAGATCGAACGGCGAATTAAGAGCCTCATCCGTTGGAACGCTATGGCGATGGTGGTTCGAGCCAACAAGTACGATGAAGGCATTGGTGGACACATCTCCACGTACGCATCTTTGGCGACACTCGTCGAGGTAGCGTTCAATCACTTCCTGCGGGCCTCTTATGGGGATCAGCCAGGCGACTTCGTGTATTTCCAAGGGCATGCTTCGCCGGGCATTTACGCCAGGGCTTTTTTGGAGGGGCGTCTGACTGAGACACATTTGCAGAACTTTCGTCATGAGCTTCGAGAGCATCCTGGGCTGTCCTCCTACCCGCATCCCTGGCTGATGCCCGATTTCTGGCAGTTCCCCACGGTGTCGATGGGCCTGGGGCCGATCAACTCCGTCTACCAGGCTCGCTTCATGCGGTACTTGGAAAACCGAGGAATCATCCCCGTCACTCCTCGCAAGGTTTGGGCCTTCGTGGGCGATGGGGAAATGGACGAGCCAGAGTCGCTAGCGGGGTTGACCATTGCGGCCCGCGAGAAGCTGGATAACTTGATTTGGGTCGTCAACTGTAACTTGCAGCGCCTGGACGGCCCGGTTCGTGGCAACGGACTCATCATTCAGGAGCTGGAGGCCATTTTCCGCGGCGCTGGCTGGAACGTCATCAAGGTCATCTGGGGATCCGATTGGGACGAACTGCTGGCGCGGGATCGCACCGGCTTGCTCATCAAGCGGATGGAGGAGTGTGTCGACGGGGACTATCAGAACTACGCCGTGCGCGGCGGAGCTTACGTGCGCCAGCACTTTTTCGGTAAGTACCCCGAGCTGCTGGAGCTGGTCAAAGACATCCCCGATGAGAAACTGGCGAAACTCCGCCGGGGCGGCCACGATCCGCAGAAGGTCTACAACGCTTACAAACGTGCGGTGGAACACAAGGGTAGCCCGACGGTCATCCTCGCCAAGACCATCAAGGGATATGGCCTTGGGGAAGCGGGTGAGGGCAGGAACGTTACCCACCAGCAGAAGAAGCTGAACGAGCAAGAATTAGAGCAATTCCGGCGGCGCTTTGATATTCCCATCCCCGAAGAAGCAGTCTTGACGGTCTCTTTCTACCGGCCACCGGACGATAGCCCGGAAATCCGATATCTTCACGAGCGACGTAAGGCGCTTGGCGGCTATCTGCCAGCCCGGTCGGTCAAACCCCTTAATGTCAAAGCGCCGAGTCTTGAGCTGTTCAAAGATCTCCTGGAAGGTTCTCGAGGCCGGCCTGCCATGACGACCGGAGCGCTGGTGAGCATTCTGCGAGTCCTGTTGAAGGACCCATTCTGGGGCCGGTACATCGTACCCATTGTTCCGGACGAAGCTCGGACGTTTGGGATGGAACCGTTGTTCCGGCAGGTGGGGATCTATGCGAGCCAGGGACAGCTGTACCAGCCAGTGGATAGCGAGTTGTTCCTCTACTACCGAGAGTCGAAAGACGGTCAGATTCTCGAGGAAGGCATCAACGAAGCAGGCGCTATGGCCTCCTTTACGGCTGCTGGCACCGCCTATGCCAACTACGGCATCCCTATGGTGCCCTTCTTCCTCTTCTACTCGATGTTCGGCTTCCAGCGGGTGGGAGACTTGATTTGGGCCTTTGGCGACGCTAGGGGCAAAGGTTTCCTGATGGGTGGTACGGCTGGCAGGACGACGCTGGCCGGTGAGGGCCTGCAGCACCAAGACGGCCACAGCCACGTGCTCGCTTCAACGGTTCCCACTTGTGCCGCCTACGATCCGGCCTACGCTTACGAAATGGCGATCATCATTCAAGACGGTTTCTACCGCATGTATGAACGGATGGAGGACCGTTTCTACTACATCACCCACTACAACGAATTCTACGTGCAGCCTCCAATGCCTGAGGGTTGCCGCGAGGGGGTCATTCGAGGGATTTACTTGTTCCGTCCTGCGCCGGACGGTCGAGCGACGGTGCAGCTGTTCGGTAGCGGGCCGATTTTGAATGAGGCCTTGCGGGCTCAGCAGATCTTGTGGGAACGCTACCGCGTGCCCGCAAATGTCTGGAGCGTGACTTCTTACAACGAGTTGCGCCGGGACGCTCTCCGCGTAGAACGCTGGAACCGCCTCCACCCTGACCAACCGCCCAGGACTCCGTACATTCTCCAGGTCCTCGATGGGCATGAGGGACCCATCATCGCGGCAACCGACTACATGAAAATCGTCCCAGACCAGCTAGCGCCCTGGTTGGGCGACCGGCTCGTTTCGCTGGGCACGGATGGCTTCGGCCGCAGTGACAACCGCATTTATTTGCGGAGGTTTTTCGAGGTTGGGGCTGAAGCGATCGCGGCCTACGCGCTGTCCAAGCTGGCTCGCGAGGGTGGCTTCCCGGTGTCCAAGGCCATTGAAGCGATTCGCGAGCTGGGTCTGGATCCCGACAAGGCTGATCCCGCCACCCTCTAGAGACCCCTGTTTCCAGCCGCGAAGACTGGTGAAATGGAGCCAGGAGAGGTACGGAGATGCTGCTGCTGAAGGAGCAGGACGTATGCCAGTTGCTGACGATGAGCGAGGCGATCCACCGTATTCGTGAGGCCTTTCTGGCTTTGGGCCAGGGAACGGCCCAGAATCAAGTGCGCCGTCGGTTGATGCTCCCCACGGGGGCAATTCTCCATGCAATGGGGGGTGCTTGGGGCAACTACTTTGGGACCAAGATCTACTCCACCCACGTACGTTATGGCAATTACTTTCTGGTTGCGCTATACGACGCCGCTACTGGGCGCCCCTTGGCCCTCATGGAGGCAGCCCACTTGGGGCAGATCCGCACGGGAGCCACGACTGCCGTAGCGGCCGACGGGCTTGCCCTACCGGGCGCCCGCGTATTAGGGCTGATTGGTAGCGGCTTCCAAGCGCGCGGCCAGCTTTGGGGGTTACTCGAAGTCCGACCCCTCGAGGAAGTACGTGTTTGGAGCCGAAGAGAGGAAAATCGGCGGGCTTTTGCAAAGGAGTGTTCCGAGCGGTTCGGGATCCCCGTTCGCGCTGTGGATTCAGCGGAGGAGGCAGTGAGAGGCGCTCAGCTGGTGGTGACAGCCACTTACTCGCGCGAGCCCGTACTCGACGCCGCCTGGATCCAGCCGGGCACCCATGTGACTGCGATCGGATCGAACTACCCTACCCGTCGGGAACTCCCCAGCGAGCTCATCCTGAAGGCTGACCTGATCGTTGTGGATTCGTTTGAGCAAGCACGCCTGGAGGCGGGAGACCTCCTGCTCACACTCAATCCGGAGGACTGGAGCCGGCTGCCGCTAACGGAGTTGTCCGCTGTAGTGGCTGGGCAAGTGGGACGCGGAGATCCCCATGCCATTACGGTTTTCAAGTCCCATGGGATGGGCCTGGAAGATGTGGCTGTGGCCGCTCTCGTTTATGAAAAAGCGCTCCAAGCAGGCGTGGGCCGGCAACTCGACCTATTTTGACTCAGTCCTGGAGCGACATTTGTAGGTCCGCGTCCCTCCACGCCGAAATCTTTAACCGCCGGCACACCCAGCACAGGTCCTCTACCGAAAAGGGTGCACATTCAGCGCCGCAGACCTTGCACCGCCTCTTCTTCTGGGAGGGCCGAGGACCGTCTGTCGATACCGAACGTTTGGCCTGTTCTAAGAGTTGCCTGGCAACGACCGGCTCATCCGTAGTCTTCTTCCTCCGGCTCATCGTGACTTGCCCTCCCTTGCATCCCTTTCGCTTCCACTATATCGCATCGGTTTCCGCGTTGGAGCCTGGTAAGCTTTGCGGATCAAGTCCATTGGATACGGTCAAGCTGCCCGGTCGAACCGGTCAAAACTGAGCACCCAGCCTGCATCCAATGATGATCCGCAGCGAGAGCATCGTTGGCCGGGTTTGACCCACGGCCGCTTGCGGCCCACAATGACTCGCGCCTCAACTTGATGAGTGCAAATGGGGCAGTGAACCAGCCCTGTCGTTTCGTTGGCCAAGGACGCTTTGCTTTGGGATTCCTGTACCCGCATCCTCATGCCTCGCCATGATATAGACGCGTTGCCACCCGCCCAGGATTTCGCCCGCGGTCGAAAATCTTATCGGGATCGGGCCCAGCTTTTTGGGTGGCCCAGGTATGTGAAAATAACAGCCTTATGTCCAAAATAGCATGCCTGTTTCCCGGTCAGGGTTCTCAACAAGTGGGCATGGGCAAGCAGCTGGCCGAAGCTTATCCCGAGGCTCGGGCAGTATTCGAGCAGGCTGATGGGGTCTTGGGATTCCCCCTGAGCCAGCTTTGTTTCCAAGGGCCGGAAGACCAGTTGCGTTTGACGGAGAACACACAACCGGCCATCCTCACGGTTTCGGTGGCGGCTTGGGTCGTCCTAAAACAGAAAGGCCTGAAGCCCGACTTCGTAGCTGGGCACAGTCTAGGGGAGTATTCAGCCCTGGTGGCTGCTGGGAGCCTGGATTTCGCCGATGCCATCCGGCTGGTACATAAGCGGGGCCGGTACATGCAGGAGGCCGTACCTCCAGGCCAAGGAGCTATGGCCGCCCTGATCCGGTGTCCACTGGACAGGTTGCCCGACATCCTAGCGGAAGCTGCTCAGGGCGAGGTGGTCACGGCGGCCAATTGGAATTCGCCCGAGCAGGTGGTGATTTCCGGGCACCTAGGAGCGGTTGAACGCGCCATGCGCTTGGCCTTGGCCGCCGGCGCTAAGCGTGCGGTCCTGTTGCCTGTGAGCGCCCCTTTTCACTGCCCTCTGATGGCGCCCGCCCAAGAGCGTTTGAAGCCGCATTTGGACGCAGTGAGCTTCCGTGACCTGGAAATCCCGCTGGTCAATAACTGGCAGGCCCGGGTGATTCGGTCCGCCGATGAGGCACGCGAAGGCCTATACCAGCAGATCCCCCACCCGGTCCGGTGGGAAGAGTCGATTCGCTGTCTGGCTCAGCAAGGCGTGACCACGTTTGTGGAAGTGGGTCCGGGAACTGTGCTGTCCGGCTTGGTCCGGAAGACGCTGCCCCAGGCCACGGTTTGCAACTTCGGGGAGCCTGGTGACTGGAACAAGCTCGCCGCTACGCTAGGCCTCTGACCCATCCGGGGCCCTGGCTCTCCCGCCTGGCGCCACTCTTGAAAACCCGCCGGCAGGAGAGCCGGCCACGCTGTTCACGTCGATTCGGGTGGGTGGTCCAAAACCCGCCAGTTTCTCTCATCGAAATACAGAACCTTGTTTTCGCGGTATGCCTGTACAGCCATCGTGATGACCACTTGAGCCTTAGCGCCCGTCTCCACGTCCAAGTTCGGCTTCTGGCGGGTGCGCACGCAGTCTAGAAAGTTCTTGATGTGAATCTCCAGCATATCCTCACGCTTGACCGGGATGCGAATATCCACCGTTCCCCACTTGCGGGCGTATTCCTCCGTGATCACATTCCTTCCGGGGAATGGTGAGTAGTCCGGGCGCACGGTGATATAAGGCGAGTAGCGTTCGAACTGGCCGTGCTCAACCATGATCACCGTTCCCAGGTGCCCCCGGATCAAGCCAGGAATATGTTGCGAATTCGCCATGGAGGAGCTCAGCACCAGTGAGTGACCTTTCTTGTACTCGGCCATTAGGTGGAACGTGTCTGGCACCTCTCGGTCTTTGAACACGTAGATTCCGCCACTGGCGGTCACTCGATACGGGAACTGTGGTTCACCCCAGCAAATGTTCAGTGGCGCAACCACGTGGTAGAAAAGGTCTGTGGCGATGCCGCCTGAGTAATCCCAGTACTTGCGGAAGCGGAAGTAGCGGTCCGGGTCGAACGGCCGCTCGGGAGCAGGCCCCAACCACATCTTCCAATCAATGAAGGCCTCGCCGGGCTTGTCCGGGCCCGCGTCAGGGTCGATCGGCCAGTTCCATTCGCCATCTGGAGAGTTCCGGTGGTATGAACCCTGGCTCATGATCACTTGCCCGATCATTCCCTGCGCGATCACGTCGCGCGCTTTATACCACTGATCCGCTGAGGTGGTTTGCGAACCGACCTGAAGGACTCGGCCCGTGGCTTTGACGGTCTCGACTAGCTGGCGCGCCTCCTCGATGGTATGACACATAGGCTTTTCGAGGTACACATCCTTGCCTGATTGCATCGCCTCGATGGCCATCTTGGCGTGCCAGTGATCCGGAGTCGCGATGACGACTGCGTCGATGTCACTGCGTGCGATCAGCTCGCGGTAATCCAGATAGCCCGCACATTTGAAGGCTTGCTGAGCCCGGTTCAGGCGTCTGCGGTAAACATCACACACAGCAACCAGCTGGCATTGGCCGGTTTCTTCGCCGATTCGGCTGTAGTACTGGCCGAGGAAGAAGCCTCTACCTCCGACGCCGATGATGCCAACCGTAATGCGGTCGTTGGCGCCTAGTATTCTGCCCTTGGCGAACGCCCCCACGGACGTCACAGTGGCGGCTCGTACAAAATCTCGCCGGCTGAGGGAATGGTTCCGTTCAGGCATTTTCAAATCCCCTTTTGTCGTATTGCGATCTGTGAAATTCACGCCGCGCCAGAGCAAATGCTGGAGCGCAATCAACCTATTCTACTCTTCCTCGAGCACGCATTCATGGCGGCTTCGTGCAGCGGAAGTCCGGCGGAGGCTCAAGAGCTCCGCCTCTTATGTTCGGTGCTCACCCGCAAGACCTCTCCCCTGTCAGCGCGTTCATAGCGAGGAGCCCCGGCGCGGTCGGCCTGCCGGCCCGGCCGGCACCAGGCGATCAATCACTTCGAGCACCGCGGGTGCCATAACCCGGTAGCCAGCTGGGTTCGGGTGGAGGCCATCGTCCGAAAGGTCCGCCCGCAGCAACCCGTTCGCGTCCACCATCCGCGAGTGATAGTCCACGTAGCCATAGCGCCGCTCTTTGCAGAAAGCGCGAAGCCAGTCGTTCAGCTCCACGATGCGTCGCGGGGGCCGCTGCCTGGTTCGCTCATACCTAGGGTCCTGGTCCTTGTTGTAGTCATGGACCGGTAGCAGACTGGCCAGGATCACCTTAATACCGTTCGCTTCGGCTAGCGTCGCCATCATCCGCAGGTTGTTTTGAATGATCTCCAGCGGCACGCCCCGTGCCAGGTCGTTGGTTCCACCGTGAATGACGACAGCGGCCGGTCTCAACTGGATCACATCTGTTTGCATCCGCCCCAGCATCTGGCTCGTGGTTTGGCCACTGATCCCTCGGTTGATGAAATCCCGGTCGGGGAAATATTCGTTCAAGGGCCATCCTTGTGTGATCGAATCCCCCAGAAAGACGACGCGCGGACGATCGGGTCTAGGCGGGCTGAGTTTGGCGTTCTGCTCCGCATAGTAGCCAACCTGGTTTGGATCGGGGTCGCGCAATCTCCGATACAAGTCCTCTAGAAGGGCTTGAAAATGGCCCTCCAACTGGTCGGCGATCTTCCGAAGCTCCTCGAATTGCTGCTGTGCCGTTGGTGGAAAAGGTTGCGGCTTTGGTAGGGCCGCCGCCAGCTGCAAGTAAGCGCGTAAGTTGTTCAGGAAGAGATAAACACTGGGTGCGTATATCTGTCCGAGCAGGCGCGTATTGGTGGCGGCCTGGCGACAGTTTTCCAGCAACGGCTCAGCGGCCCGGCCCAATCCAGGGATCGTCAGCATAGTGGCCTCAGTAAGCTGGATCGCTCGCTGATAAATGTCTTCGACTTCTTTCTGTTTGAGCAAAAGCTCGGTTGCCCCGTGAAGATTTGTTGGGACAAGCGCGCAGAGCGCTAGGACAATAGCAGCCATCGGCGCTCGCCAGTCGCCTTTCATAGCAGTTCCTCCTTTGCCAACTGCACTGTCACCGTACCGATGTAGAAGCGCATGCGCGCCTGGATCTGCACTGGAAGTTTCCGCTCGTCGGCAGTGAGCCAGACGAACAATCGACCCTTTCGCCGGTGTAGCACGCCGTTGAACAAGTGAGCTTCGTAGCGGATAGTGTCGTAGATGCCAGCGGGTGTTTCGATAGATTCCCGGGCGAGCGCGTCGACGCGTGCTCGCACAGCCTTCTTGCCGTTGGTCACATAAGCTTCGGCACTCGCACCAGGTGGGAGCTCGATCGTCCGCAGCCAAGCGAGGCCAGAAACCTCGTCGTAGATACAAGGGGGAACGTCGAGCTGTTTGGATTCGACGACCTTCGATACGCGCAAGTCCATCTCCTGGTAAAAGATCTTGCGCGCCACGTTGTCGAAGGAAAATTCGATGCGACGCTGTTTGCCCCGTTCACGGACGTCGTAGACCACCGATTGCACGCAGTATGCAGGGCTGAAGCGAACTCGGTACAGATTCTCTACTCGATAGAGCGTGCTGACGAACCCCACTGTTTGCAGGAACACCTGCGCTTGACCGTAGGAGCTTTCGGTTGGTGGGAGTTGGAAGTCGACCACCACGTTTCCGGCGTGGAACCCGCGCCACTCCGCCCGATAGTGCAATCGCAGCGTCCGCCCTACCCCGGGGTAAAGAGCTTGCGCTGCCCTGACTTGGCCGGGCACAGCAGCCCCTACACACCACAGCAGAAGTGCCGTCGCGATACCAGAAGCCTCGATCCGCACTGAATTCCGAGTTTCGCAAAGCCGTGCTCCTGCCCGCAACGCTGGCGACAGCCTTGTAAGCTTGCGAAGCCAAAGCCACTTTGCTTGGGGTTAGAGAATTATGGGGTGCAGGTAAAGTATGGGACGGGGTTACCTGGGGCTAATTCGAACGCACCGAGCAGACCATAGCAAGGGGCTGATAACCGATGAGATGGCAGCAGAAAGCTCTCCTAGTGCCGATCGTGTGGTGCGTTGCTTTGTTCTGGCTGGCATTTCCGGCCGGCCAGCACCAACCAGCTTCCGCAACGGTCGAGATCTTGCGTGACCACTGGGGTGTGCCCCACGTCTACGCTTCAACGGCGGAGGGGGGATTCTTCGGTTTGGGTTATGTCACTGCCGAGGATCGGATCCTCCAAATGGATCTTTTTCGGCGCCGTGCTCGTGGCCGCTTGGCAGAGGTTTTTGGGCCGACAGCTGTGCCGAGCGACCGCTTGTTCCGTCTGGCCGGCGTCGGGCGATACTGCGACGAGGCGGCTGAAAGGCTCCCGGCCAAGTTCCGCAGCTATCTGCAGGCTTATGCCGCTGGCGTGAACGCCTGGATCGAACAACACCCTGAGGAGATCCAACGACGTTTCCAGGCTTACGGAGTGCAGCCCTACCTTTGGAGTGAGGGCGATTGTATCTGTGCCTGGATGGCTGTGGGAACCCTGTTCGATACCCTCTACGACGCAGCGGCGGTCTCCGAGTACCACGCGTTTCGGCAACGCGCAGCGGAAATCGGCGAGCCCGCGGCTTTGGCCGAGCGACAGGTGTTACTGGACGATGTAGCAGCCGTCGTGCCGGAGTCCGAAATGGCCAAAAACCCTGCCGTCTATTCCCAGCTCAAAGCTACTGCTCACATGCCTGGCTATCAACCCAGGGCGGTCGCCGATGAACTGCTCACCTTCAGCCATGCTTGGGCTGTGGACGGCACACGTTCGGCTACTGGGAAACCGCTCCTGGAGAGCGATCCCCAGGTTAGTGTGAGCAACCCGCCGCTTTGGTATGAGTTTCATCTTCACGCCGGGGAGTTCAACGTGCGGGGTATTGGCGTGGCAGGCGCCCCAGGGCTGCTTATTGGCTTCAATCAATCCCTAGCCTGGGGCTTGACAGCGCTCGGCGCGCATTCGACGGTGACCTTCGTCGAGAGGCTGGCCGGGGAAGAAAGCTACTGGTACAAGGGGGCAGCGGAGCGCATTCAGACGCACCTGGAGCTGATTCGCGTCCGTGGTGCTGACCCGGTTAGGCTGCTGGTTCGCCGTACGCGGCACGGCTTCGTGTTTAACGAACTCGTGCCGGAGCCCGGAGCCGGGGAGCTCTATGTCAGCTACCACCCGGAAATCGAGCATCGACGCACTACGTTACAGGCCATGCTCGAGATGATGTCCGCTCGGAATTGGAACGAATTCCGCAAAGCGATGGAGAATTGGTACAGCCCGGGAGTTCACCTGGTTTACGCAGACGCGGCAGGCAACATTGGTTACCAGACGCTCCTGTACCTGCCCTTGACGCGGCGGACCCGGAGAATTGCCTTCGAAGGTTGGACTGGCGAAGACGAAATCCTTGGCCGGGTTCGGCTGGATCTGATGCCCCATATGCTGAATCCCGAGCGACACTTCATCAGTCATGCCAACAACCTACCGGTGGGTTCCTGGTACCCCTACGAGTTAGCTGCGGCGACGGGACATACGAACCGTTCTTGGAGACTGGTTCAGTTACTCAGCAGACCACACCTGTTCACTGTGGACTCGTTCGAGTCTGAGGTACACCGAGATGATGTCGAGCCTGTGGTCGCTGTCCTTTTCCCCATTGCCCGTAGGCTGGTGGAGCGCCTGGGTAGGATGGATCGGAACTTGGACCGCTTACTGGCAGCCCTGCGGGATTGGGACCTCCATTACCGGGCCAGCGATCCGGCCTACCCGGCGGCCATGGCCCTGGCCAGCTCCATGCTGACGCCATTTCGTCGCTCGGTTTTGAGCCAGCGTGTGGGCGGTGGGCAAGGAGGCCTGTGCCGGCTGGCGCGTTTGCTCCAGCAGCAGTATGGCGAGCGGGACGAGATCCCTCAGGACCCGGACGTTCGCGCCTACCTGTTGGAGTGGTTACAGCAGGCGGCTCAGGCGTTTGCGACGGGCGGTGTGCCACCCGGACCGAGGAACGGTCAGTCCCAAGACGTGCACCGCATGCCATACCAGCAAAACGGCCCCATGCAGCTACCGGTGTTAGTCAGAGAATGGGAACTGGTTTCGCCGCCCCTGGCTTGTGGTCAGATCGGCACTATCTGGTCTCAGAAAGGAAATTCGTACACTCAGATCGTCGATCTTGCCGATCCAGACCGTTCCCGCGCTCTGCTGCCGCCTGGGATTTCCGAAAATCCTGCCAGCCGCGACCATACCAATCAAATGGACCTTTGGGGCGCTGGTGGGACTCGCCCGGCGCCGCTCGGGCGGGCCGCAGTGGAGCGCATCACACGGGACCGCTGGCTGATCTCTTCCCGGCCTTACGAGGCGCCGGATCCATATCTTTTCACGGTCAATGGCCAGCCTGGGGGCCTGGCTGCGGCCGTCGTGCAACGAGTGCGGGCGGATGGGTCCCAGACTTACGAGCTTGCGGTCTGGTACAACGAAATTCTCGGTCGCTGGGAACCGGTAGCGGTCAAATTTGCCGAGGGAGAGCAGGTATACCTACTCCTGTTTGGTTTTCGGATTCGGTACCGCAGTTCGCTGGACAGCGTCGAGGTGCTGGCGAATGGTATCCCACTCCCGGTGGTGTATGCGGGCCCGCAGGGCGTTTACCCGCAACTGGACCAGATCAATGTAGCCTTGCCGCGGTTTTTGGAGGGAGCAGGGCGGGTGGAACTGCAAGTTTTGGTCGATGGCCGGCGCAGTAACACAGTGTGGATAGTGATCGGGTGAACGTGCTCGGCGTTATTTCCCGTCTCGCCAGTGGAGGATGACCTTGCCAGCACGGCCCGACAGCGCTGTGGCGAATGCTTCTCGGTACTCGGTGTAGTGGAAGTGGTGTGTAATGACGGGGGTAATGTCCAGCCCTCCCTGAATCATCACCGTCATCTTGTACCAGGTTTCGTACATTTCCCGGCCGTAAATGCCTTTGATGGTGAGCATGTTGAAGATCACCGTGTGCCAGTCAATCGGCAGGTCGCGCTCGGGGATGCCCAGCAGCGCAATCTTGCCACCGTGGCACATGTTGGCGAGCATCTCGCGGAAGGCCTCCGGGCTACCAGACATTTCCAAGCCGACGTCGAAACCTTCCTTCATGCCGAGCTCCTTCTGCACATCGCGGAGCGACTCGGTCCGCGCGTCGACCACACGGGTGACGTGCATCTTCTTCGCCAGCTCCAGGCGGTACGGATTGATGTCCGTAATCACGACATATCGCGCGCCGGCGTGGCGGACGACCGCAGCAGCCATTAAACCGATTGGACCAGCGCCAGTGATCAACACGTCTTCGCCCAGGACGGGAAAAGACAAGGCTGCGTGCACCGCATTCCCGAAGGGGTCAAAAATACAGGCGACGTCCAGCGGGACGCTAGGATCGTGCAACCAAATGTTGGTCATCGGCAAGCAAATGTACTCGGCGAAAGCGCCGGGGTGGTTGACCCCGATGCCACGAGTGGCAGCACACAGATGCCTGCGTCCCGCCAAGCAGTTCCGGCACCGTCCGCAAACCAAATGGCCCTCACCACTGACAATGTCACCCGGGCGGAAGTCCGATACGTTGGAGCCGACTTCCACGACCTCTCCAACGAATTCGTGTCCCACCACCAGCGGTATGGGTACTGTTTTCTGTGCCCACTCATCCCAGTTCCAAATGTGCAGGTCCGTCCCGCAAATCGAGGTACGGTCGACGCGGATCAGCACGTCATTGATGCCGAGTTTCGGTTCAGGGACGTCCTCGAGCCACAAGCCAGGTTCGGGGCGACTCTTGACCAATGCCTTCATCCGAGCCTTCCTCCTAAGGGTTTGCCTGGAAGCGCTAGCAAGTGGCGCTGAATCTCAGCAGACGTATTCCAGAGCGCAGGGTTTCACGAGCCTGGAGTACTAGCTGGTATAATGCCCCAACGATGAACCGGAGAACTTTCCTGGGGACATCGCTGGCTGCTGGGGCTTCCTTTGGCATCCTGGGAGCCCAGAAGAGGGATCGGTACCGGACTGCGCTGTTTGGCGCAGGTTGGTGGGGCATGAACATCCTGCGCGAAGCGATTCAGACCCGGCGCTGCACTGTCGTCGCGCTGTGTGATGTGGACGAAAACCACCTGAAGCCCGCCCTTGAGGAAGTGGAAAAACTCACCGGAGATCGCCCTCGAGCATACAAGGACTTTCGCGAGCTTTTGGCGAAAGAGCCCTTGGATATAGCCATAGTGGCCACGCCCGATCACTGGCACGCATTGATCACCATCGCCGCGATCGAAAAAGGGGCGCACGTTTACGTGGAGAAGCCCATCAGTCACACTATTCTCGAAGGACGGGCCATGGTCAACGCGGCCCGTGCAAACAAGCGCGTCGTGCAGGTCGGAACCCACCGCAGAGTGTCACCCCATTGTATTTCTGCCATGAAGTTTCTGAAGGAGGGCAGGGCAGGCAAGATCGGCATGGTCCGAGCGTTCGTGCATACCGCTCGCCCGCTACGAGATCCAGAACCAGATTCGGATCCTCCGCCTGGCCTGGATTGGGATTTGTGGTGTGGCCCTGCACCCAAACGACCCTTCAATAAAGCGATCCACCCTCGCGGCTTCCGGAACTTCCTGGAGTACGCCAACGGCACATTGGGCGACTGGGGTATCCACTGGTTCGACCAAATCTTGTGGTGGACTGAGGAACGATGGCCGAAACGGGTCTATTCGCGCGGAGCGCGTCACATTTTCCGCGACAACACCAACGCACCAGACACGCAGATTGCTGTTTACGAGTTCGAAACATTTACCGCCGTCTGGGAGCACCGCTGGTACGCGGGAAATAACGCGGAGAACACGGCCATCGGCTGTTATTTCTACGGAACAGAAGGGACACTTCACTTAGGTTGGCTCGATGGGTGGACGTTCTACCCGCTCAAGAAAGGCGAGCCGGTCATCCACGAAGAGCCCAAGCTCCACACCAAAGATGCTCACAATATCCCGGAGCTGTTCGAGGATTTCTTGAATGCGATCGAGACTGGTCGGCAACCGGTCTGCGACATTGAGATCGGCCATCGGGCCACCACCGTTGCCCTTCTGGGCATGCTGTCGTATCGTCTCGGCCGGAGCATCGAGTGGGATGGGTTGCGCGAGCGCGTGCCCGGGGATGCAGAGGCTAACAAGTTATTACGCCGTGCCTACCGGCCACCTTGGAAGTACCCGGAGGTATAACCGTTGACGGAAAACGTCAGCGAGTTGGACAGCGGGGATACAGGGGTGTGAGCAAGCACCGGTTACGAACGACGCTGAACCTGGACCGGGAGCTAGTGGAGGAGGCCGAGCGACTGAGCGGGATTGGCTCTAGGACGGCATTGATTCACGAGGCATTGCGGGTTTTCGTCAGCCACTTGAGCGCTGGTTGGCTTGCTCAGCAAGGGGGCACGAGTCCACAAGCTAAAGCACCACGGCGGCGAGGTCCTCATCCGAATGGTTCTGGTTGACACTTCAATTTGGATCGAGCACTTCCGAACTCACAACCCGCACTTGTCCGATTTGCTGCTCAGAGATGCGGTAGTGACCCACACGTTCATTGTGGGCGAGCTTGCATGTGCGCGCCTGGGGCGGCGCCATGCCTTAGCCGCTGCAGTGGCTCGTCTGCCCCGAATACGCCTCGTAAGCGAGCAGGAGGCGATCGGGTTACTAGACGATCCCCGATTAGAGGATTTACCTTTAGGCTGGATTGAGTTGAACCTGCTCGCCTCTTGTCTCCTGACCAGTTGCTGGCTGTGGACGAAAGACACGCTCTTGCGACCTGCGGCCCAACGGTTCGCTTTGGCCTATAACCCTCCGCTGGATTAAGCGCTCCGTCGGAAGCCGCGCAAAAGGACGTGGCCTGGCTTACCTGGTCCCCGGTGGTTCTCAGACGTCGCAGAGGGCCACTGCTTCCGCTAGTGATATGAGCGGGTCACGTGTGGGAATAAATTCGTGCGCCAGGTACCCGTCGAAACCCAGATCGACAATAGCTCGGGCAATGGCTTTGTAATTGAGTTCCTGGGTGTCGTCGAGCTCGTGTCGCCCCGGGTTCCCAGCGGTATGGAAGTGGCCTATGTAGTTGATGTTGTCGCGGATCGTGCGGATAATATCCCCCTCCATGATCTGCATGTGGTAGATGTCATACAGCAGCTTGAAACGCGGCGAGTTCACCCGCTTGCAAAGCTCCACGCCCCAGGCCGTACGGTCGCACTGGTAGTCAGGATGGTTGACTTTGCTGTTCAGAAGCTCCATCACAATGTTGACTTCAAGATCTTCGGCCTGGCTCTTGACCCGGTTCAGTAGCAAGGCACAGTTATCCCAGGCCTGTTCGTCCGACATGCCTTTGCGGTTGCCCGAGAAGCAGATCAGGTTCGGAACCCCGTGCTTTTTGGCCAGCGGCAGCAGCTTTCGGAAGTTTGCTTCGATCTGGCTATGGTTAGCGCGGTCGTTTAACCCGTCGCGGATGGTACAGACGCCACTGCCCATGGTGCAGATGAGGCCGAACTTGCGCACCACGGGCCATTCTTCGGCGTTGAGCAGGTCGATTCCCACCAAGCCCATCGTTGCTGCGGCACGGCAAAGCTCCTCTAGGCTCAGGTCCTTATAACACCAGCGGCACACTGCCTGTTTCAATCTCCCATTGCGAACGACTCGCCGCACTTGTCCGGCGGCCGGGCGAGCCACCAACCCGGCGGTGGCCCCTACAAGCAAGCCCCGTCGCGTAGGCATAGGCCTTGTGGTTGATCGATCCATGACCATCCTCCTCATTCAGATTGCACCTACAGAATTGCCGGATCTTCTGTTAGACCCCAGTTTTGCAAGACGTAAAACCGCCCGTGTACCTTTCCCGCTCCCACTGCGATGGCGAGTTTTCGTGCTCGTACATCCTCGCGATACTGGGCACGCGCTGCATCCGCGACAGCGTGTGCGATGACGATGCGCCGTTCGCGCTCCGTACGGACCGGCTGTTCCTCCATGCATTGCCGGATGAGCCGAAGAGCTGCTGCCCCGATGCCTCCGTTCTGTACGTGAATGTCGAAGGCCAGCGCAAGGCCCAGCTCACTCTGTAGTTGGTATTGCCGGGCGGTCTCCACCGCAGGCAGGTAGTATTCTTCTTCCGCCACTCGGAGCTGGATTTCCCGCACCACTTCGAACTCACCCAGCCGGGCGAAGCCCTCTCGCCAGGGTTTCGAAATACTTGTCTTATCAGCCCCGAGGCTGATGCGGTCCGCCCACTCGATCTGTTTCCCTATGGGTTGGTTGAGCACGTCGAGCAGCTCGTCCGTCCGAGCTCCGAAGGCTTCCCGCAAAAGATCCGGATGAGACGACTGGATTTGTAAAAGAATGCGCTTAATCTGACCATAACGGAGCGTGAAGCCCACAATCCCCCATGTCAAGCCGGCGCCGTCGAAGTTTCCCACCACCTTGCTGAACCCGTGCCCCTCGAAATCGGCAGTGAGCTGAATGCATCGATCCCGCGGACTTGGTAGGGGAGTGCCCAGCAGTGCACTCCAAGTCCAATCGTCGATCTCGCCGGTGGGTTCGACTTGCACAGAGGCTTGGAACCCGGCCACTGCCTCACGGGTTCGTGCTCCGTAGACGCCATCGATAGCGCCCGGGTTGAACCCTCGCCTGCGCAGTTCACGCTGCACGCGTTCAACCCAGGGGCCCCGAGCGCCTTGGGCCAAGATGACCTTCGCCATCCAAGCACCCTACAATATCACGCCTGGCGATTCGTACGGCTCCGCCTGGAGCGGGGAATATCGGAAGCCGTAGTGAAAACTCTTTGCAGCCAGGTCCTGTAATTCTGCGAGCGTGAAGCCCAACCTATCAGCCGCAAGGGCGTATTCCTGGCTGAGCGTGGTCTCGAACAAGCCCGGATCGTCCGTGTTCAAAACCACGGGCACTCCGGCATCGTAAAGCCGGCGTAGGGGATGAGCCTCGAGGTTAGACACAGCACCGGTGCGCAGATTGCTGGTCAGGCAGATTTCCAGTGCGATCCGGTGCTCTCGGAGGTACGT
>JAUQPO010000331.1 GCA_030550335.1 Acidobacteriota bacterium | reverse complement strand
TCTATACAGAGCGGTTGGTGCGCGAAGGAGTCGTGACGCAAGACTGGGTCAAGCAACGCCGCGAAGCCTACCGTGCCCAGCTGGAGCAAGGTTATGCGATCGCCCAGGCTGGCCAGTCCAAGTTCCAGATTCAAGAACTGGCACCGGTCGAGGAATCCAGCCTCCCGGCTTACTGCCCACGCACGGCGGTCACCCGTGAGGCCATCGAAAAAGTTATTCGGGGCATCACCACACTGCCAGCTGACTTCCGTCTCCATCCCCGACTAAAGCCTTTCTTGGAGCGCCGGCGACGAGTCTTAGACGGCGCCCCGGTGGATTGGGCCACCGCGGAAGCTTTGGCCTTCGGCACTCTGGTTCTCGAAGGAACTCCTGTGCGCCTAAGCGGCCAGGATTCTTCCCGCGGGACGTTCTCTCAACGCCACCTCGCCCTGTTCGACTACGAGGACGGCCACGAGTACATTCCTCTCCAGCATTTGGACCCGGCTCAAGCTCGGTTTGAGGTTTGGGACAGCTCGCTCAGCGAGTATGCTGTTCTCGGCTTTGAGTTCGGTTACAGCGTCGGCGACCCGCTGACCTTGACCATCTGGGAAGCGCAGTTCGGCGATTTCGCCAACGGCGCGCAAATCATGATCGACCAGTTCATCACCTGCTCCGAGGTCAAGTGGGGTCAGCCCAGCGGGCTGGTGATGTTGCTCCCCCACGGTTATGAAGGTCAGGGTCCGGAGCACTCCAGTGCGCGCATTGAGCGGTTCCTGAGCCTGACTGCGGAGAACAACATCCAGCTGGTCAACTGCACGACTCCAGCACAGTACTTCCACGTGCTCCGGCGGCAGATGTATGGGGGACCGGACCGTCGGGGCATCCGCAAGCCTTTGATTATCTTCACGCCAAAAAGCTTGCTTCGGCATCCCAAGGTCGTTTCCCCGATTGAGGAGTTCACTCGGGGCAGTTTCCAGCCGGTTCTCGACGATCCTGGTGTAGCTGCGCCCGAACGGGTCATGCGACTCATGCTCTGTTCGGGGAAGATCTTCTGGGAACTCGACGGGCGGCGTAGTGAGCTGGGACTGGACAACGTGGCCATCGTGCGCCTCGAGCAGCTTTATCCATTCCCTGAAGCCGAGTTGTGGGAGATCCTGGGACGTTACCCCAGTCGGGCCGAAGTCGTGTGGGTGCAAGAAGAGCCACGCAACATGGGCGCTTGGCGGTTCGTGCGTGAGCGCTTGGATCCCATGCTCGCTCCTAGCGGCCGTTCGTTGAAATACGTTGGGCGACCTGACAGCGCTGCCCCCGCGACCGGCTCTTATCGTCAGCACCTGGAGGAACAAGAGGCTATCCTCCAAGAAGCTCTGCGCCTCGGCAGCCTACCGCGCCTGCGCCGCTTGCGCATTCGCAAGCGAGCCTGAAAATTCAAACCTTGCTTGGCAGTTTCCGCAGACCTCAAGCCGGCTGGCTGTCTTCGTCGCTGTGCGCGGAGGGGTCCCAAAGCTCTTCTGGCATCCCCAGGCGCCGGTTAGCCCATCGACTCCAGACAAAAAAAGCGTCGCTCAAACGGTTCAGGTACGGCAGCAAATGCGAAGGAAGGCTCTGTTGTCGACCCAGCGCCACAACCACCCGTTCAGCCCGGCGGCAAGCGACCCGGCAAAGATGAAGCTCCAGGCTTACGCGCGAACCGCCTGGGAGCACAAACGAGTCGAGCGGCTCCAACTCAGCATTTAATGCTTCGATTTCGCGTTCCAAGCGCGTGACCCAACCCGGAGCTAGCCTAGGTGCATGAGCGCCCGCGCTGAACAGGTTGGAACCCACATTGAACAACTCGTGCTGGATCCTGGCGAGCCAGCGGCTCAAGCGTTGCAGATCAGGTTGGCCCGCTTGAAGATCTTCGGCCGTTTGGCGAGCCAGGCCTACGTGAACATTCAACTCATCCAGAGCGCCCAGGCACTCGATCCGTAAATCGTTTTTCCAGACCCGCTCACCTCCTGGTCCCAAGGTCATACCATCGTCACCCTGGCGAGTGAAAATCCGGTCCAGACGGATTCGTGGTCGGCGCGGCTCAGCTGATTCGTTCACCATCCCCCCTTGAATGGTATCCTTTTCAGTTTCGTACCTTCATTTTCGTACCGGCCCGAAGAGCTAAGCGATGCGTGCACTGGCGGACGTGGCCCGCAAGATGGACCAGTTTTACGAGTTCGACCGGGAACCCGTCCACCCAGATCGCCTACAACCTGGCCGCCACTTCGCCGGGTTGTTCGCTGGTGAGCATGTGGCTGCCACAGAATTTGTCATCGGGGCATTCTTTGTCCTCCACGGGGTGTCTTTGAACGACCTGCTGGTGGGCTTGCTGCTCGGCAATCTCCTCGCGGTCCTGTCTTGGACGTTCGTCTGTGCCCCCATCGCTGTCCAGACGCGACTCACCCTGTACTGGTACCTGCGCAAGATCGCCGGACCTGGTCTGACCTCCATTTACAATCTCGCCAACGCGGTGCTGTACAGCATACTGGCCGGGGCCATGATCGCCGTTTCCGCTACAGCCGTAGGCCTGGTCCTCAGCATCCCCACACCGCAGCTGACCGATATGTATCCGAAAAGTTTCAGCTGGGTGGCGCTGACCTTTGCCATCGGAGTGGCATTCACCATCTTGGCCATCCTCGGATTCGACAAACTCAGCAGGTTCGCGAGCGTCTGCTCCCCGTGGATTTTGGTGGTGTTCGTGTCAGGGGCGATAGCGAGTCTGTCGCCACTGGGAGTTCGACCCGATCTGAGCAACTTGATCGAGATCGCCCGCAATCGGATTTGGAACGGGGTACCCACAGCGGGACAAGAAAAGTTCGCGCTCTGGCACCTGGTCTTCTTCGCCTGGTTCGCCAATCTGGCCATGCACGTTGGCCTGTCAGATATGGCCTTGTTCCGCTACGCTCGTCACTGGAGCTATGGTTTGTACTCAGCTTTCGGGATGTATCCCGGGCACACACTGGCTTGGTTGTGCTCGGGGGTCATGGTTGCGGCTATCGGGCGGGAAATGCACCCTGGCCTAATGGCCTACCAGGCATTGGGTATCGCGGGGCTGGTGGGCGTGGTGCTGGCCGGGTGGACCACCGCTAACCCAACTCTTTACCGTGTGGGTCTGGCCTTGCAAGCGGTCACCGGCTGGCCTCGATGGAAGGTAACGCTGGTAGCCGGCTTAGCGACCGCCCTACTGGCCAGCTTCCCGGTCTTCTTCATGAAGTTGCTTGACTACGTCGCGATCTACGGGCTGGTGTTGATGCCCATTGGTGCAATCGTCTTCGCGGAGCATTGGATTTTCCCTCACCTCAACCTGCCGCGTTTCAAGGCCGAACAACAGGGCTTGTGGATTAACTGGACAGTGCTGCTCGTCTGGGTGGGCACGCTCATCGCCTGCTACTTTATGCCCTTGCACCTGTTCTTCCGGTGGCTGCCCGGCTACTTGCTGGCCATCGCTTCGTATACCTTGTTGAGCTGGATGGGGCGTCGCAGGCAAAGCCATGCGTGAATACCTGTTGTGGGCGTTGGCCGGCATGTGCCTGGTCGGATGCGTGGCTTCGGCCGTACTGTTTTGGCAGGGATGGATTGCCAGCCGGCCCAACTTCGAGCTCTGGTTCGGAGTGTGTACGCTCGGGTGGTTTGTCCTCGCCACTCATGGGGTGACTCGTCGCTGAACGGTTCGGCAAGGGCCCAGAGCAGCTTACAAGTCCGTTCCTGGGGTTTGACAGGGTCCCCCTGGCTGGTTTAAGGTGGAAGTCTTCCAAGCCCTTTTGGCCCATGGCCGAACCGAAGGATAGCCAACGCAAGGGGGAAACCGGCGCGAACGAGGCGAGTTCGGCGGAGCGGCCCACTCCGGCTGCCCAGCGTCCTCGAGCTAGCGCCTCCAGCCCAACTCAAAAGGCAGCCAAGCCTCCCGCCAGCGGCGGCCCACCAACCATGCAAACCGAACCATGGGAAGATGATTTAACCGAGCTTCTACGCCGCCATTTCGG
>JAUQPO010000028.1 GCA_030550335.1 Acidobacteriota bacterium | reverse complement strand
AATATCGCCTAACTGAATCGCCTCCTACCGCAGGCTGCCCACTGCTGAAACCAACCCGTTAACACACGTCAGCGAGCCGCTTGGCGGAGCCTACTCGGGCGGGACAGGTTCCCGCCCCGAAACCCCCACCACCATCCTCGTTCCCTGTTCGCCCAAACACGAGCGGGCTTTCTCGGGGGTGGTAAACGGCGCCAGTTCGGGGGCCCAGACATGCACGGCACTCCACCGAGTTGCAAACGCACGGACCAGTGCCCCGCAAATTTGGCGATCCTGGGGGCAGGCCTGAGGCGGTTCTGGAGCCACCCACGGTCGAGGGTGGAGGGAGCGGACGCTCCGAAACCACCTGTGCAGGGGGCGATCGACCCCGGTGGTGGGCCATGTCGTGCAAATTGTGCCAACCTCAGTCTCAGCGCCGGTTGTCGGGGGGATCGGAGTGCCGAAGTCGCTAGGTCAGAAGTCTAGTTAGGACTACCTCGGACGGGCCTAGGCCAATGTTCCGAGGCCGGTGTGTTATACTTTGGGTGGACCTCTGGGCTCGTAGCTCAGTTGGTTAGAGCGCTACCTTGACACGGTAGAGGTCTGCGGTTCGAGTCCGCACGAGCCCACCACATGGCCCAGAAGGCAGCCACAACCCACCCCCAAGATTTCCCCCGACCTCTCGCATGGCAGAACGCAGCCTGCCGCACAGCGGGTCGGCGATCTCGACTTCGCGATAGAAATCCTCGAGTGCCTGGCTGACTGGCGTATCGGGCGGTGAGCCTCCAGCCGTCGCATCGCCTCGATCGGCATCACCCGCAACTCCAGCCGCGACGTAGTGGACGACCACTAGCGCTATACAAACCTAAGCCCAGACGGCAGAGCCTGCCGCTCGCTCCGCCCGGGGTCATCGCATGTGCCGCTACACATCGCGCTCGTGTGGAAACTACCCGTTGGGAGGACCGACAAGGCGTCGTCCAGACCGGCATGAGAGGGGTTGCTGAGTCCGTACAAGGTTTCTTAGACGAATACGAAGCCTGCTATGTACTGCCCAGTCCTGCTAGCTGGCTACGCAAGTTGATCGGAAGGGGTCGAGCCTGTCGCCAACATATCCTCAGGACGCAGTCGCCCGAGTCAACGTGTCTCCACCAAAGACCCAAGGCCCAGTGCCCCATCAAGTCAGCTACCAGGCATGTCTCAGCTAACTGTCCAGCCCGTCCGGCTGGCACGTAGCCTATCGGCTCGACGGCCGCCAGAAATTGCAGCGCCCGACCAACCCGCCCGCTCCAATTCACCCCGTGCGAGCCCCGATGCCAGGGTCATCCGACGCGTCACGCTGGGCTCAGCTGTCCTCCCAATGCGGGTCAGCCTCACTCGGTTCAAGCTCCCGAGAGCTTCGTGGGATAGTGAGCGTACGGTCACACTCACCATTGGACATCGCTCGAGGTGCATGGCGGTCATCGCGCGTGAGGGCTGCAGGGCAAAGAACGCTCCTCTGGTGGCTTCACACGTTGCGCCGCACCAGCAATTCGAGAACAGCAGCTACGTCAACAGTCGAGGTTTCGAAAAGATCTCAGCGAGACATCCACATACACTTACGTGAGACCGAGAATCTCACGGACCACCTTCTGAGCGAATCAGTCCTCGAATGCTCCGCAGACCACTCGCTCAGCTGCCCTGCTGGGCACCGCTCAACAGTACCTTCAGCTCTTCCACAGTCGGCACTCTGCCTGAGATCACAACCTTGCCGTCCACGAGTACTGCCGGTGTCAGCCGCACTCCTAAAGCCGCGTAGTCCCGGGGATCGTACACGTGGGTGATCTCAGCGGCAAGATTCAGTTCCGCACACGCCTGGATGACATTCCGTTCTGTTGCTTGGCATCGTGCACACCCGGGTCCAGCAACTTGAATCTTCATCAGCTCACCTCCCGAAAACAAAGTTTCCAAAAAGCCAACCGACCACGGTACCGAGCACGAGAATCGTGCCAACGTAAACGGCTGCCTTCCGTATACCGAACACCCTCGCAATAGCCAGCCAATTCGGCAAGCTGAGTCCTGGGCCGGTTAGCAACAACGCCAAAGCCGGCCCCTTGCCCATGCCGAGCTTCAGGAGTGTGTGCACAAACGGGGCCTCGGTCATTGTGGCGAAGTAACTGACGGCACCGATCAGAGTGGCCAGAAACGATGCACGCAAGCTGCTGCCGCCGAGCCAGGCTCGGATCCATTCTTCCCGCAACAGCTTTCCGATCACGCCCACCACAAACACTCCCATAAGTAGCAGTGGAAAGATCACCCGAACAAACCACCAAGTCTCCCGGAGCCACATCCCAATCTCAGTTCGTGACAACCGGCGAGCGGCGTAAACCGACAGAATCGCGGTCAACACAGCCCATACGATCACCTTTTGCAGATAGGGACCGGTACGGATCACGTAATTCGGAGCCAGCAGTGACAAGAGAACCAAACCGAGCAACACTGCGCGCTCGCGAGCGATGATCGGCCCTCGGGTGACGGCCGTCGGAGGCGGGTTCGACAACTTCCGCTCGGGGCGGAATGCCGCCGACATGACCCAGCCCACAACCATGGCGATGGTCAGGGCCGCCACAATGCGCGAGGTCACCATACCGGCGCCGAGGAGGGTGCTCGTATACACAAGCGCCAGGATGTTTGTGGCTGGAGCTACCCAAAGCACGATGAAGGCCGCACCGACGCTCGCACCACCGTAATAGAGTCCGCTCGCTACCGGGATCACCGTACACGAACAAGCAGCTACGAAAAAGCTTGCACCTGCAGCGAACATAAAGCTCTTCCACCTGTTGGCCTGTTCGCCCAAGTAATCCAGAATGATCTCACGGCTCACAAAGGACACGATCCCACCGGCCAGCAAGAACGCGGGCACTAAACAAGTCAGCACATGAGCAGCGATGTACTCACGCAGGGCATTCAATCCACCAAGCAACAATTCGTTCACCATCGTTGGACCTCCTGAGCGTCGCGGCCAGGCCTGTCCTCTTCATCGCCCCGCTTCAGCCCTCAGACAGGTGAGCTAGCGGCCAAAGTAGGCTCAAGTAACATGACCTAAAGCCACCACCATCCCCAACGAACCGGCCTTCGGCCAGCTGATGCGGATGCTGCAGCGAAATCCGAAGGCGAAAGCCAATCCGGCGAGCCCATTCAGCAACAAGCTGATGCCTTGGAGTTGCCGGGCCAAGTTTGTCCGGTGCAGCCGTACGGAAGCGGCCGTAGCGAAGGGTACCCCGTGAGCCGTCATTCCTGGGCCTGTACCCGGAACAAATTGCCTAAAGAAAGGGGTGACGTCTCGACTCATGGCATACGTCTTGCACGGGACCGACGGCGCACCTGTGGGCGCAACCTACGTCGCGCAACCGCGGACTTGCCTCCCGCGCCCCGAGGCGCTTTACCGAGCGCTTGGCGCAGGAAGTCGAATAAAGCGAGGAGTTCCGGTCCAGAGTCTGCCAGGCGGTGGTAAACCCGCTGCCCACGGCGCTGATCACAGACCAGACCAACATGTTTGAGGTAGCTCAGGTGCCTGGATACGTTCGACTGGCTTAGTCCGAGGCAAGCCTGGATTTCACAACCACAACGCTCACCATCGAGCAAAAGGGCTACGATGCGCACCCGATTCGGGTCACTCAAACCGCGGAACAGTTCAGCTAGAGCGTCTGCGGTCACTCTGCCTATGATCATACAAGCATATGAGCGACTACGCAAGACCCCAAAGAGCAACCGACACGGGAAAACCTCCCAGGTTCTGGGACACTATAGGATTCTTTGGTCAGCGCCGGTCTTTACTTCAAATCCCCCTGAACACCAACACCCGGTCCTTGGTTGGTCCAGCTCACCGTGGCTGCGGGGCTTGCTGGTTCGCAGTGGTTTTCCAAACCGACGCAAGGGGATCCTCATCTGGAACTCGGTAACCAACCCTCAGCTCAGGAAAAATCTCGATCACGAGTCCGAGGTCCACTGGCGCACAGCTCCGTAAGCGGACACCACAACGCAGCCAATTGGGCGTAGTGCCCTGACACTTGCCACCCACCCTAGCCCGGGAGCATCCCACCGCACCGGAAATGGTTGTCCTTGGGTGGCCAAGAGATTGCAAACATGGAGCGCCATCGACCATTGAGCCCATACGAGGCCGCGCGGATGACGCCGAGCCGGTGTTCCCAGCCGCGGATCGCCGCTTTCGATCCTTTCGACTGCGGGCAAGCCATGCTCTAGGGGGAGCAACATCCCGTGCATTTTTCACGCGCCCCTTACCGGCCTATTTCGACTAAAATTTGAAAAGCCTTTCCAGCAGGCGCAGCGAAGTATGAACGTACAGGCAACTGAACCGGAACGCCTCTACACAAGCCGAGAAGTAGCGCGGATGGCGCAGGTGAGCCTGCGGCAATTGCAATGGTGGGACGAGAGGAAAGTGGTGACGCCGCGGCACGAAGGACACCGGCGCCTGTACACACCTGGGCAGGTTCTCGAGGTTATGGTTATTGCCCAACTCCGGCGAAAAGGCTTTTCGTTGCAGAAGATCCGGAAGGTGTTACGGGTACTGCACCGGGAGATGGGGCGCCGGTTGGGTGAGCTTCTGGATAGCAAATCCGAATGGCACCTGCTAACCGAGGGCCGGTCGATCTATCTGGTGGACGACCAAGCCCGTGTGATCGACCTGCTCAAGAATGCTCGCCAGCCGATGTTTTTGATTTGCCTGAGCGAGCAAGCCCGGCGGCTGGAGCTGGTGGCGCGCAAGCCCCCTCAGGCCGAGCGTCGCCAAAAGCGGCTGCGCGTGGCCGTCTGAGCTTTCGGTGGGCGGGCTATACTGGGAGAAAGGGCGTGCGGGCCTGCGGGCTGAGAGCACGCGAGGGGCCGAGTACATGAATTCACGTTGGCGTACCGTCGTGGTGATCCCGGCACTGGTTAGCTTAGGGGCGTTGCTGGGTGGGTTGCTTGGGCCCAGCTTGCCGAGTGCGGCAGCCAGTTCCGGCGAGGACGAAATCAAAGAGAGCCTGCGCGTCTTCGCCAGCGTCTATTCCGCTGTGGAAGAGCACTTTGCCGACCGGGTCGACCCTGATCGCGCCATTTTCAAAGGTGCGATTCCGGGAATGCTTCGGACCTTGGACCCTCACTCCAGCTTTTTTGACCCTCGCGAGTTCCAGCTTTTGAAGGAAGACCAGAAAGGCCATTATTACGGCGTTGGGATGTGGGTAGTAGGGCGCAATGGGAAGACCATTGTGGTCGCCCCGTTCAAGGATTCCCCTGCGTACAAGGCCGGCATCCACCCGGGCGACGTGATCCTCGAAGTCGACGGCAAGAGCACCGAAGGGCTATCGACTACTGAAGTGGCGGACCTGCTGAAGGGCCCCAAAGGCACGGAAGTCGTTGTCAAAGTGCAGCGTGCGGGCCGTAAAGAGCCCCTCGTCTTCCGGATCATCCGCGACGAGATCCCTCGCAAGAGCGTCACCGACGCGTTTTTCATCCGCCCGGGAATCGCCTATATCGACATCGAACAATTTAACGAGAATACCTCGGAGGAGCTGGACGAAGCCCTGAAGAAGTTGGGGGAGCAGAATATCGAGGGGTTAATCCTAGACCTGCGGGACAACCCTGGCGGGTTGCTGAGCGAGGGGGTGGCCGTAGCCGACCGGTTCCTGGAGAAAGGGCAGACGATCGTGATGCACAAGGGGCGGGCCTCACCCGAACGGGTGTACGTAGCCCGCCGAGGCAATGGAGGGCACAAATACCCGATCGTCGTCCTCGTCAATCGTTACTCGGCTTCGGCCGCAGAAATCGTCGCAGGTGCCTTACAGGATCACGACCGAGCGTGGATCCTGGGTGATGACACCTTTGGCAAGGGCCTGGTCCAAACGGTTTACCCCCTGTCCCAAAACACCGGGCTTGCCCTCAGCACGGCGCGCTATTACACGCCAAGCGGCCGCCTGATCCAGCGGGATTATCAAAACCAGTCGTTCTTCGAGTACTACTATCGCAAGACGCCTCCAGGAGAGCGTAAGACAGTCTACATGACCGACAGCGGCCGGACGGTTTACGGCGGCCGCGGCATCACCCCAGACGAAAAATTCTCGGGGCCCGAGCTGAATGAATTCCAGAAGCGCCTGCTCAGGAATTACGCCTTCTCTAACTTCGCAGCCAAGTACTTTGGCACGCACAGCACGAACCTCCCTCAAAACTGGGTGCCGGGTGAGGACGTGATCAACGAGTTCCACCAGTTCCTCCTGGACGAGGGGATCGAGTTTACGGAAGCCGAATTCGCGGAGAACCACCAGTGGGTGCGCGACCAGCTCCGGCGGGAGATGTACATCACCGCCTTCGGTCTGGATGAAGCTCGGCGCTTGGCGATCCAAAACGATCCGGTGGTGCTCAAGGCTATTGAATCGATGGACAAGGCGCGGGAACTGTTACGCCGAAGCCAGGAAGCGCTGGCCGAGCGGCGCAAGCGGTCAAGCGGCGACTAAGCCCTCACGCACCAGCCTCGTTTCGGCTTGATGGGAGCGCGGACGACACCACAAATTGTCGTTCTGGACACGGGGGGGCAATATTGTCATTTGATCGCGCGCAGGGTACGCGAGCTGGGGGTACATTCTCAAGTCCGCCGGGCCTCGGTTGGAGCGGAAGAACTCGCCGGAACAAAGGGCATCATCGTTTCCGGTGGCCCGTCCAGCGTGTACGAGGAGGGTAGCCCCCGCGTTGATCCGCGGATTTTCCAGCTTGGTGTCCCGGTGCTGGGCATCTGCTATGGGATGCAACTGATGACCCAGGAACTGGGAGGGGTGGTTCGGCCGGCACCAAGCGGTGAGTTCGGCCTGGCCGTACTTCACGTCGATGACCCTGACAAGCTACTGGTGGGCCTGGGCCCGCAGGAGCAGGTCTGGATGAGCCATCGCGATGCGGTGGCGCAGCTGCCTCCCGGATTCCGGGTGCTCGCCCACACCGACACTTGCCCGATCGCAGCCATGGCCGACCTGGAACGAGCCCTCTATGGGCTGCAGTTCCACCCCGAGGTCATCCACACCCGGAACGGGCTCCGCATCTTGAAAAATTTCGTCTACGAGATCTGTGGTTGCGCACCCGACTGGGATCCGGCACACCAACTTGAAGAGCTGGAGGAGTCCATCCGTAAACAGGTGGGTGACCGCAACGTGTTATTCTTCTTGAGCGGCGGGGTAGATTCCACTGTAGCCTTCACGCTCACTGCCCGCGCTCTCGGTCCCGGACGCGTGCATGGCGTCTACGTGGATACGGGATTCATGCGCGCCGGTGAAACCGAGTTCGTGCGCGATATCCTGGCGCGCTTCGGCGAGGGCGTTTTCTCGATCGAAGACGAGCGGGAGGAGTTCCTGAGCGCGCTGGCTGGGGTCTACGAGCCAGAGGAAAAGCGGCGGATCATTGGCGAGAAGTTCGTGGAGGTCCAGGAGCGCATCCTGGAACGCGGGCCCTACTTAGGGAGCGAGTGGGTCCTGGGCCAAGGAACGATTTACCCTGACCGCATTGAGTCGGGCGGCACAGCGCATGCCGATGTGATCAAAACGCACCACAATCGCGTGCCGGGGATCCAGCGGCTGATCGAAGAGGGTCGGGTGATTGAACCGCTGGCGGAGTTCTACAAAGACGAAGTCCGAGCGATTGGGCGGGCCCTGGGTTTGCCGGAGGAACTCCTGGGACGCCATCCATTCCCGGGCCCAGGCTTGGCGATCCGCTGCTTGTGCAGCCCCCAAGGGGGCCAGCCGGTACGGCTCGAACAAGGCTGGCTGCTCCCTATACGCTCCGTGGGGGTTCAGGGGGATTCTCGCAGCTACCGTGCGGTCCTGGCCCTGGACGCTCTGGACTGGGCGGACGACCCACGTGCCCAAGCCACGGAACTCATCAACCGCATCCCCGAGATCAACCGGGTCATCGGCTGGGTAGCCGGGCGGGCATTTTTAGACCAGATGGCTGTGCGTCCTGCGACTTTAACCCGCGAGCGCCTGGAACGGCTGAAGGCGGCGGATGCTGTCGTGCGGCGACTCAGTCAAGCCTCTGGTTTTGACCATCAAGTGTGGCAGTTTCCTGTGGTGTTGATTCCACTGGGTACGGAGGAAGCCCCAGATTCTGTAGTCCTGCGCCCAGTGGACTCGCTGGACGGGATGACGGCAGCCGCGGTCCTGATCCCTGCCCCGCTCCGGGAGCAGATGGCTCGTCGCCTCCTGGAAATCCCCGGGATATGCGCCGTCTTCCACGACCTGACGCACAAGCCCCCGGCAACCATTGAGTGGGAGTGAAGGTGGCTGGCTCGCCAACCTCCGCGTGGGCGAACCGTTAGATGCGGTGAAAGCCTTTCAGGATCTCCCGTAACGAATAGCGCAACAAGACTGGCCGCCCGTGGGGACAACTCATGGGGAATTCTGTGCGGGCGAGCTCTTGAATCAACCACTCCATCTGCGCAAACTCAAGCGGTGTGTTCACCTTGATGGCAGCATGACAAGCGATAGAAGCTGCCATTGCCTGCCGCAACATTTCGGTCGAAACGGAACGCAGCTCCTTCTGACTGACCTCGAGGATTTCGTACAGCAACTTTTCCAGATCCCCCGCCGCAACGCCAGCGGGCGCCGACTGCACGGCAATAGCACGAAGCCCGAAGCGCTCTGTGTCGAACCCACTGGCCGCCAGCTCCGCCACGATCCGTTCGTACTCGGCCAGCTGTGCAGGCGTAAGTTCGATCACCAATGGCAGTAGCAATTGCTGTTTCTCCACCCCGCCCGCTTGCATTTGCCGCAGGATGCGCTCAAACAGGACCCGCTCATGTGCGACATGTTGGTCAATGATCCATAAGCCATCCGGCCCGGCAGCGACAATGAAGCTGTCGCGGATCTGGCCGAGTGGTCTCAGTTCTGCCAAGCGGGTCAAGGAAGGGCGCTCTTCGACTTCAGCTACTGGCAACGGACCATGACTGGCGGGTACTGGCAACGGTACTCTCGGAGGAACCGCAGCCGTACGGGCTATTCCCTGCACGGGCACACCGGAGTCACCGAAGTCCAGGCGGCCCACGGGCGCTGGAGACACCTGTAGAGTCAGCACCGGGAGCTCATTTCTCGCTTCTGTGTCTTGGAGCGTATCGACCACCAGTCGAGCCTGATCCTGGACCGCCCAATCCGAACCCGGACTGCCAGCACCGGTCCAAACATCCGCTTGCAGCTGCTGGCTGAACTCCGAAAACGGTAGCTCCACAGCTGGCTGCGGTGAAATATCCTGGGGCACTTCCACGCGATCCACCCGAATGCTGGTACCTGGGCGTTCGTTGGCCAGAGCAGTCCGCAGCGCGTCCCGCACGAAATCGAACACAAACGAAGGGCGCCGGAAACGCACCTCTATCTTGGCGGGGTGGACGTTGACGTCGACTTCCTCAGGGTCGCAATCCAGAAACAGCAAAGCGAACGGGAACTGCCCAGCTGGGATAACGTTCCGGTAAGCTGCCAACAGCGCCTGGGTTAGCAACTTGTCGCGCACCACACGCCGGTTCACAAACAGGTAAATCGAGTCCCGGTGCGACCTCCGGAAATGGGGTCGGGAGATAAATCCGTAGAGGCAATAACGGCGAACCTGCTCTCCGCCAGCATCCTCAAGAGCGGGCAACTCGACCTCACGCCTGGACAGTTCGACCAGTTCGTCCAGCACCTGGCTGCCAAAAACCTGAAAGACACGCTCGCGAAGCGTAGACACCGGGGCTACATCGAGTAGCACCCGCTGCTCATGGGTCAACAGGAAAGCTTTGCTGGGGTAGGCCAGGCTATAGTGGCTGGCCAAGGCGGCTATATGGGCCAGCTCGGTCTGATCCGAACGGAGGAACTTCCTTCGTGCGGGAACGTTGAAAAACAGGTCACGGACGGTAACGGTGGTGCCGCGTGCCAGGGCCGCTTCTTCGCACCGCAGCAACTTCCCGCCGGCGATTTCGACAAGCGTCCCAACCGGTTCTTCCTCGGCTCGCGTCTCCAAAGTCAAGCGCGAAACAGCTGCGATGGAAGGCAGCGCCTCGCCTCGGAAGCCGAGCGTAGTGATCGCCAGCAGGTCTTTGACATCGCGGAGCTTGCTCGTGGCATGGCGCTCGAACGCCAGTAGCGCATCGTCTCGCATCATGCCGGAGCCGTCGTCGATCACCCGAATTAGCCGACGGCCGCCCGCTTCCACCTCGATGCGAATCGATGTCGCCCCGGCGTCGAGCGCGTTCTCAACAAGCTCCTTAACCACCGAGGCTGGGCGTTCCACGACCTCGCCCGCGGCGATCTTGTTGGCCACCGCATCCGGGAGGATATGGATACGCCCCACTGAGCGTCATTGTACAATCACGCCGCGCTCTTCCAGCAGCTGACCCGTCACGCGCAGCAGGTTGGTCATGTTCCGCCGGTACTGCGCCACTGCGGTCACCAACTGCGATTGCGCTGCAGTCAAAGCATTCTGAGCGTCCAACACGAAGTAAATCGTCGTCACGCCGAGGTCATACTTCTTCTGTTCCGCCTCAACGCGCTTCTGGGAAAATTCCAGCGCCGTCTGGGCCAGCTTGACGCGAGCCTTAGCGCTCTCCAACTGGTTGACTGCGTTGAGTACCTCTAAGCGAATTTGCTGCTCCAGGTTTCGAGCTCGTAATGCATCCAGGCGCTTGCTGATCAGGGCGTCAGCCAGATCCGCAGCTGCGCGCCGATCGCGCAGCGGAAGTCTCAGCGTAAGGCTGAACCCATAGGTGGGGTAGTCGAAGCCAAACACCTGGTTGAGAGCGTCCCTCAAACCGCCCGGGATGATTCTCAGGATTTGGCTTTGACCGCCAAACACGTTGCTACGCTCGTAGACGGTGCCGCCCAGCCCTTGAGACGTGTAGCTCATCCCCAGCGACAAATCAGGCCGTAGAGAGTTTTTCGCAACTTCATACTGCAGGTCGTCCAGCCGTAGGCTTTCCAGCTGGGCCTTTAAGTCCGGACGCTTGCGAAATGCGATCTCCACCATTTTTTCGGGATCGACGGTTTCCTCCTCCGCCGGGGGTAACACAGGCTCAGTCAAGACGATCGGCATGTTACGGAAGTCGGGATCCAGGTCCGCACCGATCTGCTGCCGGATCGCATCCAGTGCCTGCGCGTATTGATACCGAGCCTGAGTTAGGAAAATCTCCTGGTTTGCGCGGTTCTGCTCAGGCTGGTAGATGTCCAAGGGGGAGATGGCACCCAGCTCAAGCTCGCGACGGGCCCGCTGCAAGAACGTCTCGGCCAGCTTCAGAGCTTCTTCGGTCACCCGCAAATTCTCCCGAGCTTCGATAGCATTCCAGTAGACGTTCTCGGCCTGAGCAAGCAACCGCATGATCTCGTTCTCCGTCTGGTACCTGGTCGATTTTAAGCGGCTCTCGGCCACTAGATACTGGAGCCGGTTGACGAACCGACCACGATTCCGCAACAAGGGCTGGGTGATCTGAAAGCTCAGCCCCGCTGAGATCGACGGGTTCACCGTGGCGAACATGTTATTCGTCGAGCGCTTATCGCCACTGAACCCGATCGAGTAAGTCGTCCCCGTGTCCAACGTTTGTTGATAGGTAAAGCTGAACGGTTGCGTAAGCTGGCTCAAGGTTTGGGCTCCAGCCAGCACGTCGGCCGTGGGAGTTTGCGTGCGAGTTGAACGGAAGCTGGCCACAAACGTGGGATCAAATGGCGCCAGGGCACGCGTCAGCGCATTCTTCGGGATCTCGAGGCTCAACCGTTGGATCTGGATCTGGGTATTGTTGGCCAAAACCAATTCCAGGTAGGCCCGCAACGACAGCTCCAAGTGCCCGTCCACCACGAAGTCTGCCAGGCGCGCTGGCGGCTTCAACTCCACCCGGGGCAGCGTATTCCCGAAGTGCGTCCGGAAGTAGCTTGGCGTGCCGAAGACCGGCGCATCGAAGTACAGTTGCGCCCGTAGCGGGGCGAACGAGAACAAGCACGCAATAACCCAGTACCGAACTCGCATGGCTCCTCTACTCTTCCTTCAAAACTCCCGGTTATTCGTACCGGATTGCTTCGATCGGATCGAGTCTGGCCGCTTGTACAGCAGGATAGATGCCGAACAACAACCCGATGCCCACCGAAACTCCGAATGCCACGGCTACCGAGGCGATGGTGACCACGGTCGACCAACCCGCCGCCGCAGCAATGATGCGCGATAAGGCAAAGCCAAATCCGATGCCGATCAACCCACCGATGATCGAGATGAGAACAGCTTCCAGCAGGAACTGCCGGATGATATCGATCTGCCGCGCACCGATGGCTCTGCGGATCCCGATCTCACGGGTCCGCTCGAGCACCGTGGCGAGCATGATGTTCATGATGCCGATGCCACCTACCAGCAACGAAATGCCGGCGATACAGATCATGACGATGCTGAAGATAAACTGGGTCCGGCGACGCTGCTCCAATAGTCCTGCAGGGACCGTGATTTGGTAGTCGCCGGCGTTGCGATGCGACGCGGCCAGGATCGCACCCACAATATTGGCCGTTTCGATCGAGTCCGTACCCGGAGCGACACGGATGTAGATGCCATCGATCTCATCCCGCAAGTAGCTCGTGCTGTCTTCGAATCGCCGCATCACCGTGTTCAGCGGCGCGATGATGAGGTTGTTGGCGCTCGAAATCTCCAGGCCCTCCATCTGCGTGTCGGCCGTCGCCTGCGGTGCCAGGACGCCGATCACCTGAAGCCACACATCGTTGACCTTCACATACTTGCCGACCGCATCGCCATATCCAAACAGGTTCACCTTGGCCGTCTGCCCCAGCACGCAGACCGGCGCGGAGTTCCGGTTGTCCTCGTCGTTAAAGAACCGGCCTTCCACCACGGTCAGGTTGTTGATGTGCAAGAACGAGGGCTCTACGCCCACCAGGAACGGCATTTCCTCGGTGGTACGGGGCAGTAGACGCTGGGGCTTGAAGCGCTTTCGCGGGGTCAACGCTTCGATGCCAGAGACGTTCTCCGCAATCGCGCGCACGTCCCGGAATGTCAACCCCGGTGAGATCGCACGCCGGGCCTGCAGCTCGTTTCGGTCGCGCGCTTCGCGAGCTTCGATGATGATGTTGTTGACGCCCAGCAGATCGATGTAGCTCATCATCTCCCGCTGGGCTCCTGCTGTGATCGAGAGCATGGCCACCACTGCCCCGACCCCGAAAATCATGCCGAGCATGGTCAGCAAGGTCCGGAGCTTGTGCGCGGCCAGGCTGGACAAAGCCATGGCCAGTTCAGGCGTGTATGTCGATAGCGAGAACATGGCTCACACTCACCTCATCAGGCCTGCGCGAGGACCAGGACCGGCACCCATACCAGGGATGGGCGCTGCGCCCGGCGGCCCTGCTGGCGTCTGTTGTTGCTGCTGCCTGCGTTCGCCTGGGCGAGCCGTCGGGTCCGCCAGTGCAATGATCTCACCCTCTTTCAGCCCTTCAGCCACAACCACCGTCGATTCGCTCTGCTTCAAGACCTTGATCTCCCGGGCCTCGAATGTCTCCCCTCGTTTGACATACACCACCGTCCGGTGATCCTTCTGGAAGACGGCCTGGGCCGGGACGTAGATCGCATTCGGGATGCGCTCGACGATGATCTCCACGTCGGCCAGCATGCCTGGGCGCAGCAGGATGTCAAATTGCGAGCTCTCCTCTGGAGGAGGAGGTAACTGGGCCTTGGCTAGCTCCTCATCGGTGAACTCTGCCCGTGCACCGCCGAACTCGCCAAACTCACCCATGCCGAAGAGGCCTCCGAAGCCACCAGGGCGCCCACCCGCCCCAGGGAATCCACCCGCTGCACCAGGGCCAGCGAAGCCAAACGCCGGTGGTCCGCCTTCTGGACCAGGGCCAGCAGGCGCACCTTCAGCACCGGGTCCGCGCCGCTGGAATCCCAAAACAGGCCGAAGTTTCTGGAACAAAGCTCGGCGCTCCTCCTGGCTCATCTGGTCCAGAGACTTGCCCTTCAACTCCTTCTCCAGCAACTCCTTGACCTTGGCCCGACGGTCTTCGGGTACTCGCGATAACAAGCGTTCGATGAACTCTTGGGTACGAGGCCGTTGCGGTTGGGCCTGCTGCTGGCGCTGCCGCGAAGCCAGGATCCGCTCAATTTGTTCAGGCTTCGCCCCGAGAGCGCTCAGTAGCTCGCGCATATCGATCTCGAACGTTACGTCGAACTTCTTGGCAGGATCGTTCGAGTAAGGATCGGCTGTGGCCGTGCCGCTCATCGACTTGACGCGTCCGTGCAGCGGTTTGTCCGGCAGCGCATCCAAGCGGATAATCGCCGGCTGGCCGATCTCCAGGTTCGCCCGGTCCAGTTCGCCCACCCGGGCGATCACTTCCATCTCTGACAAGTCCAAAATGTCTACCACAGGCATGCCCGGACGCAACTCATCCCCCTCGCGGATATCCGGCAATTGCATGCCAGAGAAGAAGAAATACGTACGGGCTTGACGGATCGCCACCAGACCGTCCATAGGAGCGAGCAATTTGACCTGCCGGAGTCGCTGGCGCTCCCGTTCGAGTTCCAACTGAGCTCGCCGCCGGTTCTCCCTCAACACAGCCAGCTCGGCTTCACGCTGCTTCCGGCGAGATTCGATATCGCTCTGGAGTTTTTCATAACGCCGCTTGGCCTCCTCCAGGTTCAACAAGTTCTTTTTGGCATCGATCTCCGATACCAACTCATTTCGCTGGACCTCGAGCTCAGCCCGGCGAACGGCGTAACGAGCTTGTAGCAGCTCAACTTCATCCTGCAGCTTCTGGATCGCCAGCTCCGCTTCCGCCCTTTTAATCTGTTCCTCGATCTGCTCCAGCTCGAGTTGCCTCTCTTCCAGGCGCGAGCGCACCTCGGCATCATCGAATTCCGCCACTAGATCCCCGCGGCGCGCGTAAGCGCCCAAAGGAGCCAGGCGCGTCACTTGAACTGTTCCGAACAGGTTCGGAGCGGTAAGCGTGACCGAACGCACAGCGCGGAGCTCGCCACGGGCATGCACCCGCACCACAATATCGCCGCGTCGCACGACCGTCGTGGGAATCTCACGGCGCCGCTCCGGCAATCGCTGGACCAGGCGGTAACCACCCCAACCCAGCAAGCCGACCAGAACCAGCGGAATGGCTCGCAAAAGGATCTTCCTGAGCGTCTTCATCGGTCCGTCCCTCACCCATGCGACTCGACCCAGCAGGCCTGCATCAGAGCTTACGAGCCCGCTTGGCCGCCTCTACAGGGTTCTCCAAGGCCACGATCTCCCCTTCAGACAGGCCTGACAACACGACCAGTTCCCGGTCGTTCCGCTCGCCGACTTTGATGAACCGGAGTCGGAACTGTTCCCCTTGCTGGACATACACCGCGGGAGTCCCCTCGCGGAGGAAGCTCGCCCGCGCGGGAATGATCAGCACATTGGACAGCTTGCGGATGATGATTTCCGCCGAGGCACTCATACCGGGGCGCAGCCGCTCATCGAGCTTGGAAAGCGTGGCCCGCGCGAGGAAGGTCTTCTCTGTGGCCCCCGCACTTGTACCCGTTTGCGCAGTGGCGACGGGGCTGATCCAGTCCAGCTGCGCTGGGAATTCCCGGTCGGGTATCGCGTCGACCCGAACCCGTACTGGCATCCCTACCTGGACTCGCCCCCGATCGACCTCGTCCAAATTGATCTCGACGTGCATCTTGGACAGGTCAGGAATCTCTGCAATCGCCGCCCCCGTCCAAGCCGTGTCGCCTTCTTTGAAAGCCGGGGGTCTGGAACCAAAGGAACCCGAAGCGCGGAAGTTGGGCAGAAGGTGCACGTACCCGTCGATTGGGGCCCGGATAACCATTTGTGACAGGTAACTCTTGATCCGCTCCAGGTCCCGGATAGCCTTTTCCCGCTGCCGCTGCAGACGTTGCAGGTCCGCTTCCTGTGCGACGTCATGAGAGCGGATGATCGTTTTGACCTGATTCAATTCCCCCTCGTAAATCCCCACGTCGATCCGGTATTTCGCCCCCTCGATCGCCGAGATCACCTCGGCCTTACTGGCGTCCAGCTTCGCCCGCTCCAGGTTGTACTGGGCGGTCATGAGATTCATCTCGTCCTGCTCGTCCACGATCTTGTGCTGCGCCAGCAATTGAACGATCTGGCTCTCGATGGTGCGCAATGTGGTCGTCTGTTGGAGCAGGGCCTGCTCCTGAGCTGCACTATCGAACTCCACTACGACGTCGCCCTTGCGCACACGCTGTCCATCGCGTGCCAATCGGACGATTTGGAGGTCGGGGACTTGAGGCGCGGTCAGCACCACCGGGTTACTGCTCTTGACCTCGCCGCGCACGATCACGGAAACTACGAACTCTCCACGCCGAACCCGTGCGACGGGCACCTCCACCGTGGTCTTCCGAGTGGCGCGATACGCCGCAAAGCCTACCAGGCTCACGATGACCGCCGTTATCCCAACAGCCAGAACGCGCCGGAAGGGCGACGGCTTGGGACGCTGGCCAAGTCGCTGAGTGCGGTTTGCTGCTTTCGGTTGCTTCGCCATCGCTCTGCTCACGCCTCACGTAGGGGATTTACTGTGCGATCTTTTCCTGCGGGGGTCTCCTCCGCGCCACCAATTCCCCTGGCCGCAACCCAGACCGGACAACGGCGACCACATGGTTGCGCAAGCCAACACTTACAGGCCGCCGCTCCCAGAGCTCCCCTTTCTGGACGTAGACGACCGGTTGGTTTCCAGCTTCATAAAAGATGGATTCCAGCGGGACAAATGTCGCGTTTTCCTCCTGCTGGAGAACGACTTCGACCGCCACGCTCAAGTCGGGAATCACCCGCGGATCCACCTTCTCCAACTTCAAAACCACGGGAACTGTCGTCAGGTACTGGCCGCGAAACTGGCTGGCCCGGGCGACTGTCCCAATCGAGTAGACACGCGCGGGCAACACCAGGCCAGGAAACGCATCGAAGTAAACCCGGGCCTTCATCCCGATACGGATCTGCTCCACATCCACCTGGTTGACCGTCGCCTGAACGATCATCGATTGGGGGTCGATGATCTGAGCAAATGGCTGGCCTGGGAAGACTGCGTCGCCTTCGCGCACGCGGCCGAACTCCCCTCCCCGGAAAACGTCCAGCAGGACGACCATCCCATCCATGGGAGCGCGGATGATCAGCTTTTCAGCATTGTTCCGGGCCCGCTCTAACTCGACCTTGGCTTCTTCAAGGTCCAGGCGAGCCAGCCGAAGCTGAGCCTCTTCGGAAGCCCGTCGGAAAGGAACTTCGGCCAGTAACTGCTTGTAGCGGGCTTCGGCCTGTTCCAGTGCCAGCCGCAGCCGTTCCGCTTGCATCTGCGAAAGGACTGGAATGGCCTGCATATCGAGCTTGGCTTTCTCCAAATCGGCCCTAGAACCCTCCAGCGTCAGTTCATGAGCCTTGCGACTGACCTCAATCTCGGCCTCGGTCTTACGAAGGTTGGCCTCGTGCTGGGCTACAGCTGCCTCATAATCGTCCACCCGGCGCAACATGAACTGCCGGTCAAACTCCGCCACCACATCGCCCGCTTTCACCATCGTTCCGGCAGGGACGAGCTTATGGAGAATGGTAGAGAACTCCCCTCGAGGGCCGCCCCCAAATCCGCCGCCTCCTCCTCTGGGTGCGCCACCACCCCCGCCCCCTCCCACCAGGGCACCACTAGTGGAGCCGACGCCCGAGCTACCCATAGCGCTGGACCGCGTCCCGCTGCTCACTTGAATGCGGCTGCCACCCGCCGATCCACCACCCACCCGACTGGTTACCGCGCTCATCCGGCTGGAAGCAGCGCGCGGAGCACCACTCAAACCACCTCCCCCGGACTGCGCTGCGCTGGTACTCGCAACGGTCCCAGTCTGGCTGAGAGCGGACAAAGTCGTCGTGGGCGCGACACTGGAAGTGGAACTGACGGTGACTGTCGATTGGACGCCCGTCGAACCCCCCACCGTCAAACCCATGCGGCTCCGGCTTCCCCACATGTGAGGTACCGTCAAGCTCACATACCGACCCGCTTTGGTGACGCCCGTCAGTCGGATGGTCTTCTCGACTGTGCCTCGCTGGACGGGGGCCGTGGGGATCTGTAAGGCCGCAGTAGCTGGGCGAGCTGGACCGAGGCGGGGGGCAACAACTCGATACAGAGCAGCAACGCTCGCTGCGATCACCAGCGCTGCGACCAGCCACCGGCGGCGACGAGGCCGCTTGGGAGCAATCTCTGGGGCCGGAACTGGTTCTAACGGAACGACTTCCGGTACCGGCAGTTGACGCTCGGGAATCGCCATGGGGCTCTTCTCCTGGCCGGGGTCGATCGCTCCCGGCTTCTGCTCTCGGAAGTTATGACGACATTTTTTTCCGAGAGGTTATGCCGGCACCCTAAAAGAAGGCGAGTGGCGGCCGACTCGGACTCGCGCAGCTCTTAGGTGCTCATGGAAGCCAGAAACTCCGCGTTGCTCCGGGTCTTGCTGAGCTTGTCCAGCAGCAGCTCCATTGCCTCTACCGTGGACAGCGGGCTCAGCACTTTCCGCAAGATCCAAATCCGGTTCAACTCCTCCTTGGGCAGTAACAGCTCGTCCTTCCGGGTGCCGCTCTTGTGGATATCGATGGCAGGGAAGACCCGCTTTTCGGCAAGCTTCCGATCGAGGTGGATCTCCATGTTGCCGGTGCCCTTGAACTCCTCGAAGATCACGTCGTCCATGCGGCTACCGGTGTCGATCAAGGCCGTAGCAATGATCGTTAACGAACCGCCCTCCTCCACGTTGCGGGCTGCGCCAAAGAACCGCTTAGGTCGCTGCAAAGCATTCGAATCGATACCGCCCGACAGGACCTTGCCCGAAGGCGGCACCACCGCGTTGTAAGCCCGAGCCAAACGCGTGATCGAGTCCAGTAGGATCACCACGTCGCGCTTGTGCTCGACCAGCCGCTTGGCCTTCTCGATCACCATCTCAGCCACCTGGACGTGGCGCGAAGCCGGCTCGTCGAACGTCGAGCTGATGACCTCGCCCTTGACCGAGCGTTGCATGTCGGTCACTTCCTCGGGCCGCTCGTCGATCAGCAAGACGATGAGGATGACCTCCGGGTGGTTGGTGGTGATCGAGTTCGCGATGCTTTGTAACAGCATCGTCTTGCCGGTGCGCGGCGGAGCCACGATCAAGCCACGTTGACCCTTACCGATCGGAGTCAGCAGATCCATGACGCGCCCGGAATAGTTGTCGGGCGTGGTTTCCAACCGGAACCGCTGGTTCGGGTAAAGCGGCGTCAGATTGTCGAAGAAGATCTTGTTCCGCGCTTCCTCAGGGGGCTCGAAGTTGATGGCGTCTACCTTGATCAGCGCGAAATACCGCTCACCCTCTTTCGGCGGTCGGATCTGGCCGGAAATGGTGTCGCCGGTGCGCAGGTCGAAGCGGCGGATCTGCGATGGCGACACGTACACGTCATCGGGTCCAGGGAGGTAGTTATACTCCGGGGCTCGCAGGAAACCGAAGCCGTCAGGCAGGACCTCCAGCACGCCCTGAGTGAAAATCAAGCCTGCCTTCTCCGCTTGTGCTTGCAGGATCTTGAAGATCAGCTCCTGTTTGCGCATGCCCGCAATCCCAGTGATGCCGAGGTCCTTGGCGATCTGGGTCAATTGCTGGATGCTCATCTCCTTCAACGTGGCCAGATCCAAGGAGCCCTCGGCTCGCTGGGTCTCGCGATTCTCCTTGCGGCGCTGCTTGCGGTCTTTAGCTGCCTCGGCCTGAGCCTCCTGCGTTTGGACGGCAGTCTGCGCCTGTTCGGTCTCGGTGGCGTTCTTTAGTTCCTGATTCTCTCCAGTCATGCTCATAGTGGTTTCCCAAATCGTTGTTCATTGAGGAGCGTTGAGGCTTTTTTCCGAGCCGCAGCACTCACACCCTCAGTCCGGGTCTCGGGAGAAGGCGGAGCTGGAGGGTCGGGTGCAGG
>JAUQPO010000330.1 GCA_030550335.1 Acidobacteriota bacterium | reverse complement strand
TTGTATTCGATTACGGCGCCGTCACACCCAATCGGCACGATCCCATCCCTAGGGATCTGCTCCAGCAAGTTCCCGCTGATCCTGATGGTTAGGCTTGGGTACCAAACCGTGCGGCGTCAGTAGGCACTAGAGCCGGTAATCCCGTTCCGCTCGCAACGCCACAAGTGGCAATTCTCGATCCACAAGCCGTCGAAACGGGATCGCATCCGTCGCTCTTCGTTTCTCCAGCCGATGCCACAGCCTCCCCGGTCTTGTCTGACTAGGCTACCGTTGGCGTCATGCACGTGGAGTCCGCGGAGGACGATGTGATGGGCGGTGCCGAAGTTCTCCACATGGAGCAACACGCCCGCGCGGGCTGGCACCCGGGCCTGCCCAAAATTGCTGATGTCGAGGTTTTCAACCTCGTAATACTCGACGTGGTGAAGGTAGAGCGCTGCCGGTAGAACCCCTCGACCTTGGATGTGCGGAGGAGGTCCTTCGCCGTACGAGCCAATCTGAACGGGACGCCCGGAGACTCCGGAGCCTTGCGGCCTAAGTTGTCCCGGGAAGATGCAGCCGGCCTTCAGCTAAAGTGCATCCCCAGGACTCAAATGCACCGAGTTCGCGCGGCCAAGTGTTCGCCAGGGCAGGCGAGGGCTGGTGCCCAGATTGGAGTCTTGCCCCTGTTTGCAGTCAAGGTAATAGTTACCAGCTACTGCTGCGCTTGTGAGGCAGAAAAGTAGGACCAACTGGTAGCCGAACATTTTGCTTTCCTGGTTGGGACTACCCTCAGCCGCTACACAATGCGCTCCTGTTCGGCGTCCCAGCGGACTTTCCTCCCCTGGAAGTAAGACTCCACCGACATGACTATGGCGACCGCCTCTTCGAAGGCCCGGTCTACCCCACATCGCGGCTCTTGGCGCGTGCGCACGCATTCGAGGAAGTTCTCCATGTGTGTGCTGATTTGTAACTCGTTCGGTTGCATGACATATTCTGGCGGTAGCCTGACCGCGGTGGGATCCTGTCCCGCTTGACGCGCCTGCCGACGAAGCTCAGCGAGTTTCTCACGGTGCTCTGGCTTCCAATCGGCAGGGTACACACGGCAATGCCGCTCGCCAACTTCCAACGTTTTCTCGCGGCCGTAGAGCAATGTCGTCTCGCCGGTAAACTGATTATGGAAGGTGCAGCTGAAGACGATGACCAGATCCTGTCTAGGGTATTCAAAGATCACGTTCCACACGTCGGGTACGTCGCGGTCTCCTTTCCAGAAGTAGATCCCTCCCTGCGTCAATACGGCCTCCGGGATGCCTATGCCCATGATCATGTTGATGCCGTCCCAAATGTGACTCATCAAGTCCCCTGCGGGACCAGTGCCGTAATCCCACCAGCAGCGCCAGGTGAAGAAACGCTCCACGCTAAACGGATGCGGCCGGGTGTTGGCAATGAAGCGCTCCCAATCGATGGTTTCGGGGCTAGCATCTTCGGGCGGCTTGACAATGGAGTAATCGGTGTAAAACTTCCAGAATGGCGTGACCCCAGTGCGATCGATATAGGCGCGCACCAGAGTCACCTTACCGAGCTGGCCGGAACGATAGATCTCCCGCGCACGATGGTAATAGGGCGAACTGTTGTAGTGATGCCCTAGCTGCATTACCACGTGGTTCTCTTTGACCGCGCGACGCATCTGTTGGGCTTCCCACAGGAAACGGCACCAGCCCTTCTCCACGTAAATGTCTTTCTTGGCTTGCGCCGCACGGATCACCATAGGCGCGTGCCAGAAGTCGGGGGTAGCGATGATGACTGCGTCTACCTCCCGATCTTCCACCGCCCGTTCCCATTCGCGCACTACTCGCACGCGCGGGTTCTTGCATAACTTCAGGGCTCGGCGGAGGTTACCCTCATAGAGGTCGCAGATGACGCGGATCTCAGTACCCGGCACGTCCTGCGCCCACTGCATCAGGCGGTGTCCCTGCGTTCCTACACCGATGACTGCGATTCCAATGACGTCGTTCGGGTTTCTTTGACTCAGCAATGTGGGCGCCGTCGCCAAGCCGACCAGTGTGGAGCCGCCGGCCTTCACAAACGTTCTACGGGTGGGGGCGAGCTCGTTCATGGGACCTCCTGCTTTGTTTCTCCTATCATAGGAGCCGTGCGAACCCTGCGGTTCGAATGTGTACCGGGCTGCACCGCTTGTTGCAGGCGTCCGGGCTTTGTCTATCTAACCGAAGGCGACGTGCGCAGGATTGCTGCTTTCCTCGGGATGACCCGTAGGGAATTCGAGCGTCGGTATGTGTACCGGACGCGGCACCGCATACGCTTACGGAAGCCTCCCGGGCAGCCATGCCATTTCTTGATGTCCACTGGCTGCGCCGTTCACCCGGTCAAGCCCACCCAATGCCGCTTGTTCCCTTTCTGGCCGGAATTCGTCGAACGGGTGAGCGCCTGGAGCCAGCTCGGCCGGTGGTGCCCCGGAGTTGGCGTCGGATCCCGTTATTCGCTTGGGCGGGCTTTGGAAATCGCCTACGCCATGCGTCAAGCTTACCCGGAACTGTATGGCGATGTGGGTACGAAATCGAGTAAATCGTGACTAGCCTCAAGAAGGTCCCGTCTCCAGTTGTGTCGCACTTGGCCGCCGATGCCGACTAGTCGCTTTTGGGCTCTATCGAGAGAGTCCCCATGGCTCTTGAGTTGAGAGTAAGGGTGAAAGCTCTCCGGGTGGGCGGGCAGTATGGGCTGCCTGACTTCAGTGTTGAGACGAGTTCGACGCAATCTAGGGTGCGTTTCGTCAGTGAGAAGTGGACGTGACAGCGGAGCGTTGTGTGCGTGCCAGCCCGCCGTTTCGTCGATGCTGGAGTCGGTGAGTGTCTGGGGCAGTGGGATTCGATCCGGCTGCAAAGCGGCGAATAAGTTGCAAGGCCTTCAGTGAGCTGGTTGCGGGTTTTGGGATGTGGGTGGCGGCCCAGCCAGCCGTGAGGGGGCATGAATTATGTTCGGCCTGCTGATAGCGCCTGGCCCACATCCCATAGTTATCTAACCGCCAACTCAGCCAGGCACCACCCTCTGGCAAGCTTTCGGCCGAGACCTTACAAATGTAGCCAGAAGCTCGGTGATCTCATGGGGAGGGGACAGCCGGCTCCGGGTTCGACTGGCTGGGATCTCCGAACTTGAGCGAGACAGGTGTAAGCAAAAGGGGGCGCACCGGACTCGAGCGTTGAAGGGGGCCTTTAGAAGCACCAGTCTCTTGACACACCCGGTAGACATGTGATAGGTAAGGGGCGGGCTCAACTTCACGGGCAGGGAGGACGTAATGAGGGGATACGTCCTGGGTCTTACCGCTATTGCTGTGCTTCCACTCGCCTTGTGGGCACAGGAGTACCGCGCAACGATCCTTGGTCAGGTCTTGGACCAGACTGGGGCTGCAGTTCCCAATGCCACAGTCAAGGCGACCAAGGAAGATACAAACGTCAGTCGCGAGACGGTCACAACGGCTGCGGGCTTCTATACGCTCGTGGGACTGGAACCGGGCAGGTACACCGTGACGGTGAGCGCTCCCGGCTTCCGGACGGTCCGGTACGAGGGCATAGTGCTCCAGGTGGCCGAAAAGTTGAACTTGCCGGTCACGCTGGAGGTGAGCCCGGTGGTCGAGGAAGTTACCGTAGTCGGCGAGCAGGAACTCATCCAAACTGCCACGGCGTCCCGAGGTTTGGTGTTGGATCCGGTCAAGCTCGAGGAAATTCCACTGAATGGGCGTCAGGCTTACATGTTGCTGCGGTTGTCGCCTGGGGTGATGTTCACCCAGCGCACCTTCGGAGCTACTGGTTTTTCGGGCACCCGAGCCTGGGACGTCAACGGCAGCTTCGTCATGAACGGCGGACGCGTCGGGACCAATCAATTCCTCCTGAACGGCGCGCCGATCTCTACGCAGGGTACGTTCAACTTGGCGCCCAACGTCGAGGCGATCCAGGAGATGAAGATCATGGTGAATACGTACGACGCTCAGTACGGGCGTTCTGGCGGTGGGCACGTGAACACGA
>JAUQPO010000329.1 GCA_030550335.1 Acidobacteriota bacterium | reverse complement strand
CTAATCCACCCTCTGTTCGTATGTCCGGGCGAGGGCGTGCGCCGCGAAGTTCGCAGCATGCCCGGCCAGTACCAGCTATCGATCGATGAGCTCGTCCGGGAATGCGAACAGATTCACAAGCTCGGCATCGGAGGGGTGATTCTGTTCGGTTTGCCGGAGCGCAAGGACGAAAACGCTTCGGAAGCGTACGCCGAAGAAGGAATCATCCAGAGAGCGGTGCGGGCTGTCAAACGAGCGGTGCCGGAGCTGTTGGTCATCACCGATGTGTGCTGTTGCGAATACACGAGTCACGGGCACTGCGGTAAGGTCGTGGAGGGCGACGTAGACAATGATGTGACGCTGGAATGGCTCGCCAAAATCGCCGTAAGCCACGCCCGGGCGGGGGCGGACATGGTGGCCCCTTCCGACATGATGGATGGCCGGGTGGGCACCATTCGGCGGGCCCTAGACCAGGCTGGATTTCAAAAGATTCCCATCTTGTCCTATGCGGCCAAGTTCGCCAGCTGCTTCTACGGTCCTTTCCGGGAGGCAGCCGAGTCCGCCCCCCAGTTCGGCGACCGCCGAAGCTATCAGATGGACCCTCCCAACGTCCGGGAAGCGCTGCGCGAAATTGAACTGGACATCGAGGAAGGCGCCGACATTGTGATGGTCAAGCCAGCCTTACCCTACCTGGACGTTATCCGGGCGGCGAGCGAACGATTTCTGGTTCCGATCGCGGCTTACCAGGTCAGCGGCGAATACAGCATGATCGTCGCAGCGGCACAAAATGGTTGGATCGATCGGCGTCTCGCCATCCTGGAGACGTTGACCGCCATCCGCCGTGCGGGCGCGCGGATTATTCTGACCTACTTTGCGAAAGAAGCTGCTCAAATGCTCTGCTGAGCCAGTGGGCCGGCCTTCCAGGCGTCTGTGGGCCCGGGGAGGCGTGCCGGGCCGAATGGGTATTCCGCAACTGCGGGCCTGAACGTCCCCGACCGGCACTCTGGGCCGTCACACCCCTAATGCAGCGGCAGCCTTCCGGACATCCTTGGCATCGACCTGAATCAGGCACGCGTAACGAGATCCCACGCTGATGGCTTGCAGAGCATGCACGTTGATGCCGCGCTCGGCGAGTTTAGATAGGATGGCGGCCAACGACCCCGGTCGGTCAAGACCCACAACGTGAAAAGCCACAGGCAAGCGAGTCAGTTTGACCTTCGCCTTTTTTGCCGCCTTCTGCAGCACAGCGGGATCGCTCGGTACCAGCTCCATGCGAGCTACTCCCGCCTCCCCGAGGGGATAACCCCAGCAAGCGATCAAATTCACGCCCTCCGCCTTGAGGGCCTCCAGCAGCTTGGCACCCTCGCCGGGCTGGTTCGGGATGTCCACGGAAAACCGCTCGACTTTCGTCACCGTCTCTCGCGCCATCGCGTCCTCCTGCAATTTCAGCCTCGGAATCGATCAGATGCAGCGTAGCGCGTTCTCCGATCCGATGCAAGCACCACAGTGTGGTACATTAGTGGCTTCAGTTGCGGTCTCATGCTTCAGAAACGTTCGCTGGAAGAACTGCAAGCGCTTTGTAAGCGTGTGCGTCGACACATCATCGAGATGACCGGGGCTGCCGGTTCGGGCCATCCCGGTGGATCGTTGTCCGCAGTGGAAATCCTGGTGACGCTCTACTTCGATGTCATGCGGCATGACCCGTCGAATCCCAGCTGGCCTGACCGCGACCGATTCATCCTTTCGAAGGGCCACGGCTGCCCGGCGCTTTATGCGGTGCTGGCCGAAGCGGGCTATTGCCCCGTCGACCAACTCAAGACCCTTCGCAAGCTGGGCTCAATCTACCAAGGGCACCCGGATCGCCGTTTTTTGCCTGTTCTGGAAGCCTCCACGGGTTCCCTTGGACAAGGGCTTTCCATCGGCATCGGCATGGCACTGGCGGCCCGTTTGGACGGGCGAGATTATCGAACCTACGTGCTGTTGGGGGATGGAGAAATTCAAGAAGGCCAAATCTGGGAAGCGGCGATGTTCGCCGCTTTTCACAAGGTGGACAACCTAGTGGCCATCGTCGACTACAACAAGCTTCAGCTTGATGGTTTTGTGAAGGACATCATGGACCTAGAGCCTCTGGTGGATAAATGGCGAGGTTTCGGCTGGCACGTTATTGAACTCGATGGGCATGACATTCCAGCCTTGCAGCGCGCCTTCGCTGAAGCCAAAACGATCAAAGGCAAGCCCACTGTTTTGATTGCCCATACCATCAAGGGCAAGGGGGTCTCTTTCATGGAAAACAACCCAAAGTTCCATGGGATCGCCCCCACACCTGAAGAAGTCGAGATTGCCTTGAAGGAGCTGGCCTGATGTCGACACGGACCACGCGCTTTGAGCTGAAGATGGGCAAATCAACCCGCGTCGCTTTTGGCGAGACCCTGGTCGAGCTCGGCCGGCAAGATCCGAACATTGTCGTCTGCGACGCGGACATTTCGAAGTCCACGATGACCCACTATTTCGCCAAAGAGTTTCCGGAGCGGTTCTTCTCTTGCGGGATCGCCGAGGCGAACATGGTGGGCATCGCAGCAGGCTTGGCCTCTTGCGGAAAAATCGCCTACGTTTCCAGCTTCTCGTGCTTTGTCATCAATAAGGGGTTCGAGCAGCTGCGGGTGGCCGTGGCCTACCCGCAAGTCAAAAACTTCCGAGTGGTGGGAACCCACAGCGGAATCTCGATCGGCGAGGATGGCCCTTCGCAAATGGGGATCGAAGACCTCAGTCTGGTCTGCGCGCTCCCGGGCTTCACGGTCCTCGTACCCGCAGACGAGGTGGCCACCCGCGCATTGGTCCGGTTAGCTACCTACCACGATGGGCCGGTGTACATCCGGGCAGGCCGACCCAACGTGCCCATCGTTTACGAGCCGACCCAGCAATTCGAAATTGGTAAAGCCATCGAATTGATCCCGGGCGATGACGTGACGATCATTGCCATCGGGCTGATGCTCGCCGAGGCGATCCGCGCCGCGGAACTGCTCGAAAACGAAGGCATCATGGCCCGTGTGGTGGACATGCACACGGTCAAGCCGCTTGACCGGGAAGCGATCCGTAAGGCTGCAGAGGAGACTGGAGCGATCGTGGTGGCCGAGGAACACCTAGTGGATAGTGGCTTGGGTGTGCGCGTGGCGCAGGTGGTAGCTGAAGAGTATCCCGTCCCCATGGAATTCGTCGGGATCCAAAATACGTATGCCGAATCGGGCAAACCGCAGGAGCTCCTCGAAAAGTACGGGCTAGTGGCTAAGAACATCGCTGAAGCCGCTCGTCGGGTCCTGCGGCGCAAAAACAAGAAGTGTTGAGCACGTTCCTGGCTGACACCGACCAGGGAGCGCGATCACAGACGATCACAGAAGAGATCCCCTTACCATCAGCTTCACGACGATTGCATTCTGGATCCGTCGCTTCCAAACGGTTAGCACGCTTTGGCTGAGAGCGCGGTTCGACCATCGGCACTATACAATGTGCTCGGTTCGGAGCCTCGTCACCTCCAGGTTCTTACGGTTCGGTGGCAGCTGTTGAATCTCGCCCAGCGGGGCCACGGCCACAGTTTGCAACCCCGGCCCGTGCGTGGTCCCTGGGCGGCAGAAGCCGAAGTGGCGGTGCTCGATGCGTGGTTCCCGCTCCAGCCGCCCGCCCGTCCAGCCCGGTGGGATGAGCTCGATCGACCCGAGCCTGCAGCCTTCGAGGCGCTAGCCGCCACGCCTGAAGGTGTGCGCAAGCTCACGCGCTGGGTAGCCGACGGGTTAATCGCATGCCCCCAGCTACGCTACGGCATGATCGCGCTTTTGACCCCACACCATCCAGGCCTCACTGAGCTGGATCGAGATCTGGTGTGGCGAGTGCTCGGAGTGCCAGTTTTCCAGCAGTACCGGGATGCGAGCGGAGAGCTGATTGCTTTCGAATGCGAGTGGCGCCGGGGGCTACACCTCTCCGCCAGCTTCTACCCGTGGAGGGACACCGTGATAGAGCTGTTGGAGTTCACTCCCTGTCCCTGCGGGCGCCCAGAACCCCGCCTGATG
>JAUQPO010000328.1 GCA_030550335.1 Acidobacteriota bacterium | reverse complement strand
AGAGGTTCTCGATCAGTACCATACCGACCAGGTCAAGATCAGCTTCGTGCTCTTCGATGAGATCGAGAAAGCGAGCGATGCCCTGTGGAACCTGCTGCTAGGCATTCTCGACAAAGCCACCTTGACCCTAGGGGACAACCGCCGGGTGGACTTCTCGCGGTGCATGATCTTCATGACGAGCAACCTGGGGGCGGCTGAGATGAGTTCCATTTTGAATCCCAAAGTGGGATTTGGGAGCCAAGTTGAGACGCCAGCCAGAACTCTGGATGAGCGACTCTCGGCCAAGATCGCCCGGGCAGGGACCGAGGCAGCACGGCGCAAGTTCACCCCGGAGTTCGTCAACCGACTGGACAAGATCGTGGTGTTCAAGCCCTTGGGTGAACCTGAGTTACGCCAGATCCTGGAGATCGAACTTGGTTTCGTCCAGCAACGCGTGTTCGCTTCCGGCGACCCAGACCGAGCTTTTGTGTTCACGGTCAGTCCGGAAGCGAAGGACTTCCTGCTCCGGGAAGGGACGGACATGAAATACGGAGCACGGCATCTGAAGCGCGCCATCGAACGCCTGTTGGTCCAACCCCTGTCGAACCTGATCGCATCGGAACAGATCCGTGGCGGTGATCTGATTCGGGTCGACTTAGACCCAATCCACCAGCGGCTTCGGTTCATCAAAGCAGCCGAAGGACTGGAGCTCCATCACATGGCGGAGCTGCTTCAAGGGCAGGGGACGGGCTTACGCGCCGAATCGGTGGGCGTGCCCATGGAGGAACAACGACGGACGGTGGCGCGTACCATTCGGAGAGGGTGAGCGGAAGGTAGCGGGGAAGCAGGGCGGAAGACAACGCTCACTGAGGGGACACAAAAGCGTTTTCCTGAGCAAGTGGCCATGTGGGCAGCTGACTTGAACAAATCGAGGAAACAGAGCGTCGCGCCACTGTTGCGCAAACTGCCACCTTTCCCGGCGGTGGCAGCTCGCTTGATGCGGCTGGTGGTCGATGTAAATACCCCGTTCCGAGAGATCACCAACTTGCTACAAGCCGATGCCGCCCTAGCCGCAGAGGTGCTCCGGCTCGCCAATTCAGCGATATTTGGATGGCGCTATGCCATCCATGACGTTCCCCACGCGGCTGCCGTGCTGGGCCTGGACCGCATCCGTGGCCTGGTCATGACGCTGGTTTTGCGGGAATTCCTGACCCAAAACCACCTGACGGCGGTTCTTCGCCGCTGTTGGCACCACAACTTCGCTTGCGCCTTGATTTCCGAGACCTTCGCCCCTGCTTTCTGGATAGATAAAGGGTTAGCCTATACGGCCGGATTGCTGCATGACATCGGTTTACTAAGTCTCGTGGCGTCTTATCCAGACCAGTACCAGCATCTCCTCGAGCAATCGTTCGACTCCCCGCAAGAGTTCTGCGCCCAAGAGAAAGCGATCTTTGGCGTCGACCACTGCGAAGCCGGGGCTTGGATTCTCGAACAGTGGCAACTTCCTATGGAGTTCCGCGAGGTAGCCGCTCACCATCATCGTTCCGAGGACAACGCTCCCGACTTGATCGCACTCGTCCATCTGTCCTGTGAACTCAGCACGGCTGTCGGTTTTCCCATTTATGGAGCACCCCAGCCGTGGAATCCCGAACAGGTGTTTTCCCAACTTTCAGACCAGGTCCTTAAACGGGTGCGCACTCACCTCGAGGAGTTGCCGATGACCATCGCCACGCGGATCAACGCGTTCGATTGCGAGTTCCTTACCTGAGCCTATACGGCCTGGCCTAGTGGGGCTCACCGTTCTCCCCACTTGAGCTTTTCCCGCAGTACATCGAAAAACTTCAGGCGTGGCGGCCGGATCAGGGAAACCGTCTTGTCCGAGCGCCGGCAAAGCACCTGATCGTCCTGTAAAAGTGGTTCCCCAACTTGCCCGTCGATGGTCAAATAGGCCGCGTTATCCCTGGCTCGGGAAACCAAGCGGATGACGGCCGTGTCCGGCACAATAACAGGGCGCATGGTGAGCATATGAGGGCATATTGGCGTCAGGACTAGAGCCTCCACCGAGGGGAATATGATCGGACCGCCAGCCGAAAGTGAGTAAGCCGTCGAACCGGTGGGAGTCGAGACGATCAAGCCGTCGGCTTTGTAGCGACATACGAATTGATCGTTGGCCCAAGCCTCGATGTCGATCATGCGGGCGATGTCTGCCTTGTCCAGGACCACGTCATTGAGGGCCTCGTAAACAGCAGCTACCCGTCCCTGACGAACCAGCTCACAATGGAGCATGCGGCGTCGCGCGACCCGCAACTCCCCCGACAGGGCACGCTCTAGCTCCGGGTAAAGCTCCTCCTCGGTGAGGGCAGTCAAAAAGCCGAGCCCTCCGAGGTTAACCGGCAGCAAAGGGATCTCGCGGCCACCGAGCGCCCGAGCAGCCGCCAACACTGTCCCATCACCGCCGAGGGAGATCACTAACACCGTGCCTTCTGGCACCTGCTCTCGGGGCAGGCCGTCGGAGACGCCCAAGTAGCTGGCCGTGACATCGTCGTATCTCACCCCGTACCCACGACATCGCAGCCACTCCACCAAGGCCGGTAGCAGCTTCCGGGCCTTGTCTACCCCGGGCTTGGAAATGATTCCCACGGCCTTACCGGACGCCATAGAGGAAAAACTCCTTGTTCCCTTCCGCCCCCTCTACCGGATCTTCCATCAGCTGCGCCCGAAACCCCAACTCTTCGACCGCCGCCTGCACCTTTGCGCACGCCAAGCGGTGCAACTCAGGATCCCGAACAATTCCCCCTTTGCCAACCTGGCCTTTCCCTACCTCGAACTGAGGCTTGATCAGCACCAGGAGCTCCGCTCGCGGCTTCAGCACTCGGCTGACTGCTGGCAAAATGAGGGCCACGGAAATGAAACTGACATCGATCGTAGCCAGATCTACCAGCTCACCGAGATCTTCGACTTTCAAGTACCGGGCATTCAACCGCTCGTGCACCACCACACGAGGGTCCTGCCGGAGTTTCCAAGCGAGCTGGCCATGGCCCACATCGACGGCATGAACCCGCGCCGCACCGCGCTGCAACAGGCAATCTGTGAACCCCCCTGTGGAAGCCCCCACATCCAGGCACACCTTGCCCTCCACCCGTAGGCCAAAGTGGTCGAGGGCCAGCTCCAGCTTGTACCCTCCCCGGGAAACGTAGCGGAGCGGCTGAAGCAACTCGATTTGGCTGTCTTCAGGGACACGGATAGCTGGCTTGTCCCGCCGCTGCCCGTCTACCAAAACCTGGCCCGCCAAGATCAAGGCCTTTGCCTTCTCTCTGGACTCCGCAAGTCCCCGTTCAACCAGCAGCTCGTCTAGCCGCCGCTTGGGCACGGGCGTCATCGATCGCGGTGGACAATCAATTGCGCAAGCTGCCTCAAAGGCTCCGCAGCCCGGCCGAAGGACTGTAAGGATTCGATGGCGCGCTCCAACTCTTCTTCGGCAAGCTGCCTGGATTGTTCAACACCATACACGGCGGGGAATGTAGCCTTATGCTGTGCCAGGTCCTTGCCAGGAGTCTTGCCAAGCTGCTCGGGCGTGCACACAACGTCGAGGATATCATCCACGATCTGGAACGCGAGTCCAATGTGCTCGCCGTAGCGCGACAAGGCCTCCAGCTGCTCAGGGCTCGCTCCAGCATAGATGGCTCCCATACGCACGCTCGCACGGATCAAGGCACCGGTTTTGGCGCGATGGATCCTGCGGATCAATTCTGGTGTCGGTTGCTGGCGTTCACCCTCCAGGTCCCAAACCTGACCCGCAATCATCCCCCTGGGCGTTCCCGCCGCCAAGGCCAGCTCTTCCACCAGTTGCACCTTGCGCTCGGGATCCAGACGCCCGAGCTGAGCCAGAACCTGAAAAGCCAGTGTGAGCAAGGCATCGCCGGCCAGGATAGCGATGGCTTCGCCGAATACCTTATGTGCAGTAGGGCGACCCCTTCGCAAATCATCGTTATCCAGTGCCGGCAGATCGTCGTGGATCAAAGAGTACGTATGCACCAACTCCAGCGCGCAGGCCGCGTCTTCAATCCC
>JAUQPO010000027.1 GCA_030550335.1 Acidobacteriota bacterium | reverse complement strand
CGGCATAGGAGCACCGCTCCACTGAACCGGCACCTACCTGGTAAAGGAGCTAGGCCAGGAACCGGAGTTGCACCCGGAGACAGCTGTCCGCTGCAGTGGGACGGATCGGTTCCCTGCGCTCTGGGGGCCAGCCACGGCAGCGGTTCGGCCTGTCAGGGGCGGAAGTAAAATACTCACTGGAGACTCTCGACCGGAGGTGCGAGATGCCTCATTACGTGTTCTTCTGCCGCGGCTGCAAACAGGAGTTCACGCTGGTGATGCATATCGCCGATCTGGAAAAGGGCGGCTTCAAGTGCCCGCACTGCGGGAGCACTGATGTCGAACAGAAAGTGGCGCCGTTCTCGGCAGTGACTTCCAAGAAGAGCTGAACGCCCCTGATCGGCGGAAGAGGGCGAGGGAGGGGTGATGCTGTACGCGGGCTCACGCTCCTTGCATGAGTTGTTTACCCACCTGGTGGCCCGCCGCTTCTACGGGGATGCTCATTTAATCGACGCCGAAATCACCCAGTACGTCTCCAACCTACTCGTCGAGTTCGCCCACGTCAAAAACCTCTACAAGATCCGCAACGCCAAAGGTAAGCCCTTGGAAGACGTGGGTGAGATGTTGGTGGAATCGAACCCGTTGCTTGCGGCGCGCTCATTCGACCGCGAGCGCGAGGTGCGCAAGCACATCGGGGACTACACGTTGTTTCTGACGGGACTGTTCCCCGAATATGTAGCCTCGCTGGCGCGCCGCCGGCCCGGGTTGCGTATTGATGCATTTATCGACTACGTCAAGGCAGGTAAGGAGTCATACCGCATCGTCTCTTACTTCGATCAATTCGAATACAAGCGTGAGGCTCCCCTCTTCCGCCGGCTATCCGAGAATTTCGAGCTTTGCGTATATGGACTGAACCTAGTGAAGCGCGATCTTGAAGAAATGCGCGACGCACGCTACCAGCAGATGCGTAGCGTGCTCGAATGAATCCCCTCAAATGGAAGCTCCGGGTTAGGTGGATGAAGGCTCTGCGCCAGCGGCAGTAGCCTCGTGGAGAATCGCTTGTTTCAATTCCTCGTCGAACTGGTCGACGGGTATGGACTCGTCAGCGAGCATGATCGGGATGTCGTCCCGGACGGCGTAGATCCGCAACCCATCAGTCGTCAGAAGCGCTTCCTGTAATTCGTCTTTCACCGTAGCACCGTTCTGATACTTTAAGGCACCGGCGCGCACACGCTCGTTGATCCTCGCCACCAGTTCGGGACTAGCTAAGCGCAGAGGAACCCGTGTGACTGGGCAACAGAGAATCTCCAGCAACTCTTTGTCCACTGGCATAATTTCCTCCTGCCCTGGCCGGGCAAGTCTAACGGCCCGGGAAAACAACGGGGTAGCCTTTCCCTATGTAATCCTTTAACCCCGCTATTCCTCGCACTGGGATGCCATGCCCCATCAGGGTGCGGGCGGCAGCCGTCGCACGGCGCCCGGTCCAGCAAACGATAACTACTGGCCGTCCTCGCGGCACTTCGGCGAGGCGTTGCTCGAGCTGGCTAACGGGGATGTTGATGCAGCGAGCCAGTGTCCCGTGAGTCGCCACTTCCTGGGGAGTACGCACATCCAAGCAGGCCCACTCCGTGGAAGCGGCGAGCTGGCGCAACTGCTCAGCGTTCAATGTGGGTACAGCGCCTGCCACCGAGTTGGTCGACCAGCTGCTCGAACAGCCCACCAGTGCAACGACTGCAACCAGACTCAGCCACAGCGTACGCCGCATACAACCCAGTATGGCACCTCTCGCTCGGCGAGCGGAGTCGCCGCCGAACATCCCCTGAAGTTTCAGAACGGGCAGTCTCGCCGGAGGTTGTGCTAGAGTGCCACTCAACTGGCGCCAGCACGGCAGGCTGAGCACGGTAACGACTGGTCTGACGGGCGCAGTGAGCCGGTCGGGATCACTTCGTCTGAAGCGAGATTGCACGAGCACGACGCCGTCATTGCGTCCGGGCAGCAAGCTCTGTTGTAACTGAGCCGGCGCCAGCGAGGAGGGACCGAGCATGTTGTCACGACGGAGATTGCTTTCCTGGTTTGCCGCTAGCCCAGCAGCGCTGGCTTACCAGCGCTCTGTGAGCGCACCGCGCGGCTTGAGGATCCAGTCCGTGGAGGTCCTGGTGACGAATCCCGACCAGGAGCCCATGGGGAATTTCGTGCTCGTCAAAATCCAGACGAACGAACCAGGTCTGTACGGCTGGGGTGACGCCACGTGCACCGGGAGCGAGCTAGGCGTCGCTCGTTTTTTGGAAGAGCACCTAGCACCGGCCCTGGTGGGCCGCAACCCGTTAGAGATCGAGCATATTTGGCACACCTTGTTCCACCTACCCTATTACCGTTCCGGCAGTGTGCATATGAGCGCGTTGAGCGGCATCGACATGGCGCTATGGGATATCAAGGGCAAGGTCGCTGGGCTGCCTGTATACGAGCTGCTGGGAGGGAAGGTCCGGCAGGAGCTGCTGACTTACCGCAGCGTGGGTGGGCGCGATTTTTCCGAGGTCGAAGACGGTGTGCGCCGGCTGATGGCGGAAGGTTACCGGGTGGTGAAGGTGCAGGTGCTGCCGCCCGGGTTGGAAGCCGGTTATGCAGTCCCTTCCTCGGAACGCGTCCAGCGAGAAACACGCGAGGCTTACCAGCGCGGAGTCCCGCCACGCCAGGTCTGGGAGACGGATCCCTACGTCCGCACCATCCCCAAGTTGTTCGAGCACTTACGCAAGACCGTGGGCGAGGAGATCGGACTCATTCACGACGTGCACGAGCGCATCACACCGAGTGAAGCCCTAGTGCTCGCTAAGGCGTTGGAGCCCTACCGACTGTTTTACTTCGAGGACCCACTGCGGCCCGAACACCTGGACACGTTCCGCCTCATTCGACGCCAATGCTCCACGCCCATCGCCATGGGCGAAGCGTTCACCGCACCGTGGGAAGGCCACGAACTCATCACCGAACATTTGATCGATTACGTGCGGCATGACTTAGCCCACGTCGGTGGCATCACGATGGGAAAGAAAATCGCCACCCTCTGTGAACCCTACGGTATCCTGACCGCCTGGCATGGACCGGGAAACATCTCCCCGATCGCGCACATGGCCAACTGCCACGTCAGTTTGTCGGTGATCAACTTCGGCATTCAGGAATACGCAGTGGGTTGGGGCGAAGCAGTTCGGGAAGTCTTCACGGCTTTCCCGCACTACAAGGACGGCGTGGTGACCATTGGAGACGCACCGGGCTTGGGCATCGACGTCAACGAGGCGGCAGCTCGCAAGCGCCCTTACCTGAGGCGTTTCCGGCCCGCCGTCCAGCGCCGGGACGGCACCCCGTGGCCTTACTGAACCTTCGCTGCTGGCCAGCGCCTCAAAGCTGGATGACGCGCCGCTCGACAGCCGACTGATGCGCAAGCAGCGTGATTTCGTTCACCCGCCAAATGTCTTCCAGACTGAGGCTGTGCGGTTTGCCTAAGTAGACGGATTCGAGGAAGTCGACGAATAGCCACTGCTTGGGCGGAAGCGGTTCGATCCGGCGTGGTGCTTGCGTGCGAGTCATAACGGTGACGCCTGTGGCTGCCTGGTACTCGACAATACCCCGCGTACCTGCCAGTCGCAGCCGGTCGTCGCCATGCGTGGGTGCAGTTTCGGGTCTCAGGTAATCCATGCGAAGGACCGCTGCACCCCCGTTGTCCAGGCGGAACAAACTGGCCGTCACGTTCTCCATTTCGCCGATTTCCGGGAAGTCGATATGCGCGGCGATCGAATAGACCTCCTTGAACTCGCGGCCACTCGTCCAGCGCATCAAGTCGATCATGTGGATACCGATCCAGGGGATTGTGCCCCCAAAACTCTCCTGTCGCTTCATCCATTCGGGCCGCTCCCCGGCCTTGTAAGACTTTTGCGCAGCAATCTGCAGGATTTCGCCGACCTCACCACTTTCGACGACTGCTTTCATCGCCAAGTACGGGCTGTCGAACCGCATCGGCAGCAAGATCGTCAACCGGACTCGCTTGGCTTGGAGGGCTTTACGGATGCGGTCCAGGTCCTCCAGCGTGAGGGCCAGCGGCTTTTCGGCCACAACGTGGAGGCCGCGCTCGATCGCATCTAGCACAGCCTGTGCTCGCTCGTTATTCGGATTGCAGATGCCGGCGAGGTCCAGTTCTTCTTTCGCCAGCATCTCCCGGTAGTCGGCGTAACGACGCACTTTCTCCATTCCACGCCTTCGGGCAAAAGCGGCTAAGGCGTCGGGTTTCGGATCCGCGACAGCCACCAGCTCCACGTCGGGTAACTGAGGCAACGGTTGGATCAGCTCGCCCGTATGCCCGTCCAAGCCAATTAGGCCCAACCGTACCTTACGGGGCAGGCGTATGGGCTGAGGTTGTGCCGCGGCCGAAGTTGGACTCAAAACTGCAGCCAGTGATCCGGCAAGCCAACCGCGCCGGCTTAACTTTTGCTCCAATGTCCTCATGTGCCGCATTTTGCCATATCTGACTCAGATGCTTTAGACTGACCTTGTTTAGCCGGACGGCTGATCGGGAGCCAAAGCCAGATGCACACGCGACGTCTCTTATCGCTGCTTCTGGGCGTGTGGTTCGGCTGCAGCCTCCTGGTGCTGATTCTCGCGTACCGCCATACGGGCCAGCTGGATGGATGGCTCAGCTCCAACGACCCCTTAATCGCCGCTTCTCGCGAGGGGTTAGGAGAAACAGGGCTGCGCGCACTGCTAGCTCGAGAGGCCGATTGGTGGGTTGTGGCATTGACGCGCTTCTGGAGCTTGGCGCAGATGGCGTGGGGCACAGTGGTTCTAGCGACGGCCCTATGGCTGGTCGAACGCAGCCGAACGATTCTCTTGCCTCTGGCCGGAGCGCTGGCCTTGGTGGCCTTGCAGTATTTCCTGTTTATCGCTCCAGCAGGACAGCTGCTGGCTCACTGGGAGCCTTTAGAAGTGCCCGCTGCGCGGTTAGACCGGCTGCGTTCGGGATATTTGTTAGCGGAAGTGGTCAAGTTGTCCTTACTGGGGATCGTAATGCTCCGCTTGGTCCTGTCCCGCCGCACGCGGCGGCGCCTCCTCGGTCACCAAATCGATGCGATCGATAATCCCAATCACAGCCGCCTCGATTGGCGCGAACATTCGCCCCACAGCCGTCATCGCACTGAAACCTTCCGTGGCGAGCAGCACTAGATCACCCAGTCCGGCACCGGCTGCATCCAACGCCACTACTGGTTGTCGCCAGGGTCGCCCATCCAGTTCCAGCGGTTGCACCAGCAAGGCCTTGCGATCTTCGTGCGATGGGTGTTTGCGCGTCGCGACGACTTCGCCAATGACTCGCCCGATCAGCATCCTGAATCCGGCGCGGACTCCGAGCTGGTGGCACCTTCCAGCAGCTGAGGCACCACCCGCAGTTCGTCGATGATGGCAATGATGGAAGTGTCTGTGACGACTTCTTCGGGCCGAAAGGCGTACGCCGCTTCCCGACCGCGGCACCAGTAAATCAGCTCTCCCGCACCCGCACTTCCCGTCGCGTCGGTGCAAACGATTGGCGGCCCAACCGGCTGATTGTCGGGCGTGACCGGTTGAACCACCAACAGGCGTTTACCCTCTAGGTTTGCGTTCTTGACCGTGGCCCACACCCGGCCAATGACGCGGCCTAGTTGCACTGGTGGCTCCCTTTCAGCTTTTCATGGTTCATCCAGGCTGATCCGGTCGACAATCGCGACAATAGAGGTGTCCACCGGTCGGTCCTGGCAACCTTCGGCCATCCGCGCCGAACTACCCGAAACCGCCAGCACGATTTCCCGGTAGCCTGCTCCGACCGTGTCGACCGCTACGACGTAGCCAGGTTGTTCCTGGCCTTTGGGATCCACGGGTCGCAAGATGAGCAGTTTCTTGCCTTCCAGACGCGGATCCTTCCGCGTAGCGACGACACTACCGACCACCCGGGCGAGGATCATCCTCTAGTGACCCTCACTTGCTGGTGTTTTGCTGGCTCTTGCCGATCGGCAGTACGTCCTCCAGGCTCGGATGTGGTCGCGGGATCACGTGAACCGCCACCAGCTCGCCGATTCGCCGTGCCGCGGCTGCCCCGGCGTCGGTGGCCGCACGCACCGCTGCCACATCGCCTCGCACTAAAGCCGTCACATAACCCGAGCCGATCTTTTGCCACCCAACCAGAGTGACATTGGCAGCCTTGACCATGGCATCAGCAGCCTCGATCAAGGCGACAAGCCCTCGAGTCTCAATCATTCCTAGCGCTTCGCCCATCGCACCTCCACCTTACTCTAAAAGATTGCCGGAAAGTCGGATTCGATGTTAACAAACCCTTGCCGCCTTCAAAACGGCCGCTACCAGATCTACCAGTTCGTCCCGGGTGAGCAAGAAACGCTCCTGCTGGCTCAGTTCTTCCGCGGCGAGTGGGCAACCAGGTTCTGGAGCTGAGTGTCGGCGGATGCCATACCGTCCGCGGGCCTCGAGTAATTTTTGCACTTCGACTTTCGGGAGCACTCGCGCACCGCCAAGTAGCTCGGCTACCAGCAAAATGCGCGCGTAGTGCTCCACCGTTTCCATCTTGAAAAACGCTTTGTAGACGTCTTCGCCGTAGCAGACTGCCCCGTGATTGGCCATCAGGATCGCATCGTACTTGGGGATCAGCGGGAGCATCGGCTTGATCAGTTCTTCGGTGCCGGGTAACCCATACTCGGCCAACGGCACACAGCCAAGCCCAATGATCACTTCCGGAAGCAACGCCTCCGTCAAGGCTCGCCCCGCCGCTGCAAAACCGGTTGCCACCGGGGGATGGGCATGCACCACCGCCCGGACGTCGGGGCGGAGCTTATACACCGTCAGGTGCATGGCAATTTCCGAGGTCCGCTCCAAGTGGCCCTCCAGTTTGTTGCCATCCATGTCGCAAATGACCAGATCCTCGGGCTTCATCATGCCTTTGCTGACCCCGGTAGGCGTGCACAGCACCCGCTGGTCGTCCAGGCGCACGCTGATATTACCGTCGTTGGCGGCTACCCAGCCCTTTTGGTAGATCAGCCGGCCGACCTCGACGATGTCCTGGCGGAGCTCCCTCTCAGTCTTGGACATCGAGACTTCGATTGTACCAGAGGCGCTTCCAGTCCCATCTGCGCCTAGCCCTGGCCCGCACGAACGGTACAATTGAAACACAGTGCCGAAGACGCGGATGTGCCCGGCGTGCCGGGCGTTCGTCCCGGCCGATCAGAAAGTCTGCCCTTACTGCGACACGGAACTTCCTGCCCGCTCCAGTTTGACCACCAGTCTGTCTCAGCTCACATTGGACGCCCGCTTTACTACCTTCATCCTGATCACCGTCAACTTTGGACTCTACCTAGCGACCGCCATCTATAGTTGGAAGCGCGGCAACCCCGCTCCCTTCGTGAGTATTGACGCCCGCACGCTATTTGATTTCGGAGCCAAGCTGACCGAGGCTGTGTTCGCCGGACAGTGGTGGCGCTTGATCACCGCTGGGTTCTTGCACGGGGGGATCTTCCACATCTTGATGAACTCCTGGGTGTTGTTCGATCTGGGAGGCACGGTGGAGCAGGTCTACGGCGCCAGCCGCATGATCGTCATCTACGTGGTCGCCACTATCACTGGCTTCCTGGCGAGTTGCTGGTGGAATCCTGGCTTGTCAGTAGGCTCTTCCGCAGCGTTGTTCGGCTTGATCGGCGCCATGATTGCTTTCGGCGCGCTCCACCGCACCAGTTTGGGTGTCACCATTCGGCGCATGTACGTCCGTTGGGCCCTCTACGGTTTGATTTTTGGCCTGCTCGTTCCGATGATTGACAACGCGGCGCACCTGGGCGGCTTAGTAGGTGGTTTCGTAACCGCTTATGCGGCGGGCCTACCCGAAACGTCACCCCTGAGACGCGAGCGCGCCTGGCACATCGCGGCTATCGTGGCAGTACTCCTGCTCGTATGGGCTTTCCTGGAGATGTGGCGATGGTGGATGAGTTGGCAAAACCGGTAAACCAGTTAGGCACTCGCCCACCGTCTATCCGTTGGAAGGTGCTGGCGTGCGGGATGCTGTGGCTTTGTGCCGTTGCCGGCAATCTAGCTTGGGCAGCAAGCCCGCGCCGGGTGATTTTGGACGTCGATCCGGGCATCGATGACGCCATGGCATTGCTGCTGGCTTTCCAGTCGCCCGAACTGCAAGTCGAGGCGGTTACGGTGGTTGCCGGCAACGTCCCTGTGGAACTGGGTGCAGAGAATGCATTGAAGCTGGCCGAGCTTGCCGGAGCGTGGAATGTTCCTGTGGCTCGAGGTGCCGAGCGACCCTTACTGCGCCGGTTGACCACCGCTGAAGCCGTTCATGGCGAGAACGGGCTGGGTGGCCTGGAATTGCCTGCTCCGAAGAAGGCGCTGGATCCCCGGCATGCCGTCGAGGTGATCGTCCAAACGGTGCGCGCCCATCCAGGGGAGATCACTCTCGTTCCGGTGGGCCCCCTGACGAACGTGGCGCTAGCGTTGCGCCAGGCGCCCGATTTGCGCACCAAGGTGCGCGAGATCGTCCTGATGGGAGGCGCCGTTCATGGAGGCAACGTGACGCCGGTGGCTGAAGCGAACATCCACAACGATGCTGAAGCTGCGCAAATCGTTTTTGGGTCGGGGATCCCTATTGTCATGGTGGGGCTGGATGCAACCTCTCAAGTGGTATTGACCCGACAACACCTGGCGCGCTTGAGGGAGAGCTCTTCACCCTTAGCCAAGGCAGTCGCTAGCATGGCCGAGCATTATGTGCGGTTCTATGAGGGGCAGGGTCGACAAGGGGCACTCATGCATGACCCGCTGGCTGTGGGCTTGGCCATGGACCGCACGTTCGCTACCTTGATCCAGCCAGCACACGTCAGTGTAGAGACTCGGGGTGAGTTCACCTACGGCCAGACCGTAGTCAATTTCTCCTTGCAGCGGACGCTCACATCTCCACGCGGTGACCGGGACACGATCGGCCCGGTGATCCGCCTGGAGCCGAACGCCCAGATTCCTCTGCAAATCGATGCGGAACGGTTCCTCACGCTTTTTCTGGATCGGATCACGGCACCGCCGCGCCTGGCTACTCCAAGCCCATCTGCGACAGGCGGTACCGCAAAGCGTTCCTCGTGATCCCCAGCATTCGCGCCGCCAGACTCTTATTGCCTTTCGCGCGTTCCAAAGCTTTCAGGATGAGTTGACGTTCGTGTTCTTCGAGCGTCATGCCCTCGGGCAAGAAAAAGTCGTTCGCAGCCTGTGGCCTGGTAGCTGGATCCAATTTGATATCCTTGGCCTCGAGGCGCTCCCCCGTGCAGAGCACCACCGCCCGTTCGATCACGTTTTCCAGTTCGCGGACGTTTCCTGGCCAGTGATGTTTCATCAGGATCTCCAGTGCCTCGTCGGAAATGCCGGCTACGGGCCGGCCGAACTCCGCTGCGTATTTCTTGATGAAGTGGTCGACCAGGGCGGGGATGTCTTCTTTGCGCTGGCGCAACGGGGGAACGTTGATGGGCACGACGTTTAAGCGATAGTACAGGTCCTCGCGGAACTGGCCCGATTCGATGGCTGATCGCAAGTCAGCATTGGTCGCTGCAATGATGCGCACGTCCACGCGACGGACCTTGTTCGAACCGAGCCGCTCGAACTCTTTGTCCTGCAAGACGCGCAGCAACTTGACCTGGATCGCCGGTGGCACGTCGCCGATCTCGTCGAGGAAAACGGTGCCTTTGTCGGCGAGCTCGAACTTGCCCGGCTTGGACGTAGTAGCCCCGGTGAAGGCCCCTTTCTCGTAGCCGAACAATTCGCTTTCCAGCAAAGTCTCCGGAATTGCGGCGCAGTTGATCTTCACAAACGGCTGATCGCGCCGGGGTGAGTGGTGATGGATGGCTCGGGCTATGAGGTCTTTGCCGGTCCCACTCTCACCCGCAATCAGCACCGTGGCATTTGTCGGTGCCACCCGTTCGATCGTGGCAAAGATCTCCTGCATGGCGGGGCTGCGCCCGATGATGTTGTCGAAGGCATAGCGGCGGCTCAACTGTGCGCGCAGCTCCAGATTTTCGTCGCGCAACCGGCGAACTTCGAGCGCCTTGGCGATGACCGTGAGCAGGTGATCCATGGAGAACGGCTTAGGGAGGAAATCCGCGGCGCCGGCCTTCATCGCCTCCACAGCGTTCTCGACGGTGCTGTAGGCGGTGATGACAATGATCGGGATCCTTTGATCGCGGCAACGGATCTGGCGGATGAACTCCAGGCCGTCGATGCCAGGCAGGCGCAGGTCCGTGAGGACCAAGTCGGCCCGGTCGAGCAATGGCAAGGCGGCCTCGGCAGTGGCGGCCGATAGCGTTTCATAACCGGCCGAGCCGAGCTGAAGCTCAAGCACGCGCCGCAATGGGTCTTCGTCCTCAACGATCAAGATGCGCGCTTTCATGGCGTATTGATGGGCAGAAGGATCCGAAATACGGAACCTCTCCCGACCTCGCTCTCGACCGAGATGGAGCCTCGGTGCTCGCTCACAATCTTCGCCACCATGGCCAGCCCCAGCCCAGTCCCATTAGGACGCCGCGTGAAGAAAGGGTTGAAAATGTGTTCGCGATCGCTTTCCGGGATCCCTGGACCACGGTCGATGACAGCGATTTCTACGGCGTTGTCCACCCGCCGAGTCTTCACGGTGACGGGAGCCCCGGGCGGTGACATCTGGACCGCGTTCTCCAACAAGTTGTACACAGCGATCTCCATCAGCTCGGCGTCGATGGCTACCGGGCCAAGGTCTGGTGCGTAGTTCCTGTAAATCTGGACGTCCCGCTGCTGAGTAAGGTTCTCTAGTCGGGCGATGGCTCGGTCCACAACCTGGTTCAGGTCCCTTGGGACTGGGGTAACTTGCATCGGCCGAGCGAAGTCCAGGAATCGGTTGATCAGGTGGCTTAGCCGGTCCACCTCCGAGACGATGAACCGGGCGAGCTCGCGGGCCACCTCGTTGCCCGAGTCCAGCGAGCGCTCCAGCAGCTCCGCCGAGGCCCGCATGGTGCTCAGCGGGTTGCGCAGCTCGTGCGCCAGCCCGGCGGTCAACTGCCCCAGCGCGGCCAACCGCTCCGAGCGCCGCACTTCCCGCTCAGCTTGCTGCAACGACCGATTGGTTTCCGCTAGCTGCTCAGCCAGTTGCCGGTATTGTTCGGCTTGACGACGGTTCTCGGCGGCTGACTGGTAGGTTAGGAAGGCGATGAGCCCCAGAAAAACAATTCGCAGGCAGAGCTCGCGGATATCTTGAGGCAGCAAGACAAAGCTGCTCCAGTCGACGAAAAGCAGGAATGAGAGGTAGGCGAGCGCTGCGGTGATCGTCACTAGGCTGACGCCCACCGGCCCCAGAGCGTTGCCCGCTGACACCACAGGCACCAGCAGGATCAGGTAGTAACTGCTGGTGACTCCTCCAGAGACGCCGATCAGCAGGTACCCAAGAATGAGCTTGAGCGCGATGGCGACACGCACTCCCTTTGGGGTGTTCAGGGCGGGGACTCGAGGTCCGGCGATTTGCAAAGCCGCTAAGGCACACAACAGTTCTAGCTCGGCGTCGTTAAGTGTAGGACTGGCGGCGCCAAGCGCAGCAATCAGACTGAGCCAGGCGATGTCCTGAGCCTTGATGGCACGCCAGAGACGCCTCACCGGCACTCGAGCCACTGCGGTGCAGCTCCACCAGCGATTGTGCCAAAATGAAAGGCGGTCCCGAGAGTTCACCCTATGCTCCCACCTGAAGCTTCCCAAGCCAATCCCTCGTTGTCGGTCGACATCTCTGGAGCTCCCACGTCGGCTTCCACCGGTGGTCGTGATCTGGCGATGTCTTCGAACGCCGCGCCCGAGCCATCCTCCAGTGAACCCTCCGAAGGCTCTGAATTCGCAGAACTGTTGGAGCAATACGCGGAGCGTACGCCTCTTGGTTTCATGCCTGGGGAATTGCGTGAAGGCAGGGTGATCGAAGTCCGAGACGGTTGGGTCTATGTCGATGTAGGGCTCAAGCAGGAAGGCGTGTTGCCCGAACGGGAACTCAAAGAAGTCGGGCGTCTGGACCAGGTCGAGCCTGGCCTGAAGGTGGGCGTCACCATCGTCGGACGCACTGAGGAGGGTTACTATCGGCTTTCGGCGGTCAAAGCGACCAGGCCAGTGGATTGGGCGGGACTGGAGCGAGCCTTCGCTGAGCAACAGGTGATTTCTGGCACGGTCGTCGAGGCCGTCAAGGGTGGGTTTCGCGTCGACATCGGCGTTTTGGCTTTCATGCCGGCTTCCCGCAGCGGTGTGCGTGAGCCGGAGCAGATGCAAGCGCTCATCGGCGAGCAAATCCGCTGCAAGATCGTTCAGCTGGACACTGCTCGCGAGGATGTGGTCGTCGATCGCCGAGTGGTGCTGGAGGAAGAAGAACGCGCGGCTCGAGAACGGCTCTGGGAGAGTTTGCAAGAGGGTAGTGTGGTCGAGGGCACGGTGCGCTCCATCACAGATTACGGAGCTTTCGTCGATCTTGGCGGAGTCGACGGGTTGCTGCATGTCTCCGAGCTGAGCTGGGATCGCGCGAAGAAACCTTCGGACCTACTGCGCGAGGGCGAGCGCATCCAGGTGAAAATCCTGGCCATTGACCGCGAAAAACGCCGCATTTCCCTGAGCTTGAAGCAGCTCTTGCCGGATCCCTGGTCCACTGCAGCGGAACGCTACCCTGTCGGTGCCCGCGTCCGTGGGGTGGTGACGCGGTTGGCTGAATTCGGTGCCTTCGTCCAATTGGAGCCGGGCGTGGAGGGGTTGATTCACCTGTCCGATCTGGCTTGGTCAAAGAAGATCCGCAAGCCATCGGATGTAGTCTCGCCCGGGGATGCGGTAGAAGTGGTGGTGCTGGCGGTCGACCCGGCGAACCGTCGCATGAGCCTGAGTTTGAAGCAGGCCTTAGGTGACCCTTGGGACGAGGTCGACACCCGTTACCCCGTCGGCTCGGTCGTGGAAGCCAAGGTCCTTAACGTCGAGAAGTTTGGGATCTTCGTAGAAATCAGCGATGGGGTCGAAGGCTTCATACACATCTCGGACGTGACGAGCGAGCGCCGGCTCCGACATCCAAATGAGGTTGTCAAGCCCGGCGATACGGTCCGAGCGATGGTTTTGGAAGTCGACCGAGCTCGTCGCCGCCTGCGGCTGGGCATGAAACAACTCGAGCCGACCCCGTTAGATCGCTACGTCGCTGAGCATCGTGTAGGGGACGTGGTTTCTGGCCGGGTAGCGCGTGTTGAGGGTCAAGTGGCAGAGGTGGAACTCGCTGATGGAGTTTGGGGCCGGTGCCGGTTAGATAGTGGCAGCACTTCACAGCCCTCGGGCGACCTCCCCACCGGCGCGGCAGATTTGAAGAGTCTCACTGCGTTGCTGGCCGCTAAGTGGAAGGGCCAGCTGGGCACCAGCCAGGTCAGCACCGAGGTTCGAGTCGGCCAAATCCGTTCTTTCCGAATTCTCCAACTGGGATCTCAAGCCGGGGCCATTGAATTGCAGCTAGTGGCCTGAGCAGGCGGGCCATGTGACCTTCGCTGGCCCTGATCGTCTGGACTAAGAGAGTCACGATTGCACGGCGGGAGTGGTCCGTGCCTGCGCTGGATGGGTGCGAAGACGCCCAGCTAGTCCAAGCTGCTCAAGCGGGAGACTGCTGGGCATTTACCGAGCTGGTGCACCGGTACGATCGGTTGGTGCTGCAGATTGCCTGGAGCCTACTGGGCGACCGGGAAGAAGCGCGGGAGGTCTACCAGGAAACATTTCTGCGGGCGTGGAAGAGCTTGCGGGAACTCAGGCAAAACGGCAACTTTCGCTGTTGGGTGATGCGCATCGCGGTCCACATTTGCTTGGATCGATTGCGTTCCAGGAAGCGCCAGGCCCTGACGATGGCACTTGAAGACGAGCCGGAACTGGCCGACAGGCGGGACTACATGGCCTGCACCACGGTCGATAGCAATCCCTTTCGCCTGGTCGCGAGCGAGGAGCTGCGCCAGCGGATTCAAGCGACCCTGCAGAAGTTAGCTCCACGCGATCGAGTGGTATTCGAACTGCGCCATTTTCACGGGCTCTCAGTGCGGGAGGTGGCGGCCATCTTGGGGACCAGCGAACAGGCAGTGAAAACCGCGCTCTACCGCGCACATCAGGTCATGCGCCAGGCATTGGAGGGCTACCTATGAACTGCCAGTGGGTTCAGCAACGCTTGTGGCTTTACGCAGCGGGAGACCTGGAGGGGACAGAGGCGCGGGCCGTGGAGGAGCATCTACGGACTTGCGCTGGTTGCCGGCGAGAGCTGGCGCTCGATCAGCGGATGCTTGCGGAGGTCCGCCGGCTAGCACCGGAACCCCCAGCCGAGTTGCTCGAATGGTGCCGCTCAGACCTTGTCCAAGCCCTGACACAGCCAGCTCGTTCCCCAAGGTCGACGGTTTGGGGCGGCCTCCAGCCGAAGCTGGCTAGGCTCCGCTGGGCGGTTATTGCTGCTGGCTTTTGGGCGTGCGGCCTGTTGACAGGGTGGGTGCTGTGGAACCCAGCCGGGCGCCCACAGCCAGCTGCGGTTGTCCAAGGCCCAGCGCAAGTCGTGGACCTGGAGTCCATCGCTCCCGGTCGTCTGCGAGTCCGACTGGAAGAAACCTCAGAGCGGGTCCTGGAGGGGAGCCTCAACGACCCTCGCATTCGCCAAGGCCTGCTGCAAGCGAGCCGGAATCCGGTGGACGCTGGGGTTCGTGCCCGGGCAGTGGATCTGTTGGCTAAGCTCCGCGATTGGGAACCGGCACGACAGGAGCTGCTTTACGCAGCACGTCACGACCCTCATGACGGAGTGCGATGGCGCGCGCTTGCGGCGTTGGAGCCGTTGGCCGGCCATGAACCGGTACGCGACACGCTGGCTGAGCTGGTCTTGACGGACCCGAACCCGGGGCTTCGCGCTAAAGCTCTGGAAGTGCTACTGCGGCAACCCGGGCCCGGGCTGACCGACATTCTAGTGGTGGCACTCGAGCAGGAACAGAACCAGTACATCCGTTGGCGTGCCTGGCAGGCTCTGAACGCTCGGCAGGCGGACTGGGAGGGGCGCTAGAAATGGGCCGAATCAGCTACGCCGTACTGTTGTGGGGTTTGGTTGGGTTAACGGCTGCCGGCCAGCTCCTCGACCAGCGCGGGGTGGGGATTTGGGAAGTCCCAGTGACTGGCTTTTCTACGGTGCGGTTGGAGGGCCCGGGAGATTGGGAAATCATCGGGGCCTCGGGTTCCCACTTGGTCTTAGAAGCGCTGGACCCTCAGGGACGACGCACGAGTTTGTCGCGGCAAAATCTGCACGTCCGCCGTGCCCAACGGCACTTGGTGATTTCCTTCCGCGCGTCCGGAACAACGCCCTTGGCGGCGCGATTTCGGGTTTCAGTGCCAACCGGTGTGGAGCAGGTCCAGGTAACGTCGCTAGGCGGTGGCGCGCAGTTGCGGGGGTTGCGTTCGGCTCGGGTGCGTGCTGTTGGTGGCCCGATCTCGGTTCACCGGGTGGAGAGCGACGTTGAGGTGGAGATTGGGGGAGGGCAGGTGCGGATGGATGAAATCGGCGGGAGTGTGCGGTGCAGGAGTGGCGGCGGGCAGGTAGAAATTCGCCAGGTAGCTCGGGACGTCTGGTTGGAGTTCGCTGGTGGCAACGCTCGCGTTGAAGACGTAGGAGGAAAGGTGGAGCTGCTGTGCGGTGGAGGGGATGTCGCCGTAGCGAGGGTGCGTGGCGGGGTGCGGGCAGAAACTGTGCGCACGACGCTGCGCGTCGAGCAAGTCGCCGGAGAGGTCAACGTGCAAGCTACGCAGGGGGCCTTGTGGATGGATTCGGTAGGGCCCGTCCGGTGTGTGGCCCAACACGCTTCCGCCCGCATACGTGGGGTCCGCGGGACGCTCTGGGCCGCAACGCAAGGGGGCCCTCTGATTGTCGATTTAGACGGGGGCCAGCTCCCAGCGGACTGGTCCTTGAAGGCGGTATTAGGTGACGTAACTCTTTGGATTCCGTCTTACCTATCGGCGGAGGTCGAAGCCGTGAGCTTCCCGGTCGGTGAACGCTGGGGCATATGGAGCGACTTTCCGGCCTTGCGTGCCCGACTAGGGGGGCAGGCCACTGAAGGGCTTGTACCTTTGGTGGCCACGGGCAGGTTAGGTCGGGGAGGCGCGTTGCTCCAGGTCACTTCGACCGGGGGACGGGTTTGGCTCCGCCGCAAGTAACCAAACAGTTTCCAAGGAGGACCGGCAATGACATGGCGGAGTGCTGTGGCCGGGGCATCGCGGGCGTTGCCCAGACGGCACTGGGCCTGGAGCCGCTGCGTGGGGCAGATCCTCGTGGCTTTCGGGCTGTCGGCGGTCCCAGCCCTCTCAGCACAGGTGGATCTGCCGCAGCTTCCGCAAGTAGTCATCGAGCGCTTTGTCGGTGGGGAGACCAGCTACCTAGGTGTGCGCGTCCGCGATATCGACGAGGACCGCGCCAAGGAGAAAAAGCTCAAGGAGGCTCGGGGCGTTGAAGTCACCGATGTAGACCGGGATAGCCCTGCCGAAAAAGCGGGGATCAAACCCGGTGATGTGATCCTGGAGTTCAACGGCTATCGCGTAGAAAGCGTCGCCCAGTTCGTTCGCCTGGTTCGAGAAACCCCGCCGGGCCGCCGCGTGGAGTTGAAGGTACAGCGCGACGGCCAGCAGCAGACCCTCTCGGCCACCCTGGAGCGGACTCGCGGTTTGGCCCGAGCCTTTCGCTGGGAAAGGGGAGAGGTGTGGGAGCTTCCCGACCTACGTTTCCAGCTACCCCCGATCCGCATTCCTGACATGCCTAGCTTTGTGCCCAGCTGGCGCACCCCGCGGCTCGGTATCGTCTGTGAAGAGCTCCGCGGGCAGTTGGCCGAGTATTTCGGCGTCAGTCACGGTGTGCTGGTCCGTGAGGTTGCTCCGGCTTCGCCTGCCGAACGGGCGGGGCTTCGGGCCGGCGATGTGATCACCCATGTGAATGGGCGACGCGTAGACACGCCCAGAGAACTGTCGGAGCGCTTGCGGGAAGCCAAGGACGGCCGCGCCAAACTCACTGTGGTGCGCAATCGTAAGGACGTGGAGATCGAGGTTGAGTTGGAGCGCCGGCCTGACAGAGTACCGCGCCAGCGCGGTATCGAGCTCTGAACATCCTGCGGTGGCGGCTGGGTCAGTAGCGGGGCATGCTCGGGTCGACGAGCTCTGCCCACAAGTTCGTGCCGCCCCGCAGGTTCTTCACCTTGCGGAAGCCTACCTGCCGCAGGAACTCCACTGCCTTAGCGCTCCGGCCCCCCATCTTGCAATACACCACGATCTCTTCTGCGCTATCGAGTTCGTGGATCCTGCGGGGTAACTCGCTCAGGGGGATGTTTTTGGCGCCCGGTATCTTGCAGATCTGCAACTCGTGAGGTTCCCGGACGTCGAGCAACACCAGGCGCTCGCCGCGATCCAACCGCGCCTTCACTTCTCGGGGATCGATCTGCCATTCGGCTGGGCCCGAGTCTTCGTGGCGGCGGATTCCACAAAACGCGTCGTAATCGATCAACTCCCGAATCGTAGGGTTGTCGCCGCAGACCGGGCAATCGGGGTTCCGGCGGAGTTTCAACTCGCGGAACCGCATGGCGAGGGCGTCGTAGAGCAGCAACCGCCCTACCAGAGGCTGCCCCTTGCCTAGGATCAATTTGACCGTCTCGGTGGCCTGAATGACGCCGATCAGGCCGGGCAGAATGCCCAAAACGCCACCCTCGGCGCAACTGGGGACCAGGCCGGGAGGCGGCGGCTCCGGGTACAGGCAGCGGTAGCAAGGCCCGCCTGGGTAGGCAAAGATCGTAGCCTGGCCTTCAAACCGGAAGATCGAGCCGTAGACATTGGGCTTACCCAGCATCACGCAGGCATCGTTGACCAAATAGCGCGTGGGGAAGTTGTCGGTACCATCGACCACGATGTCGTAGTCGGCGATGATCTCCAGGGCATTATCCCTCGTGAGGGCGACATCGTAGCGATCTACGGTCACGTGCGGGTTGATCTGCCGCAGGCGCTCAACCGCCGAGTCCAGCTTCTTTCGCCCAACGTCCGAGGTTCCGTGCAGGATCTGGCGCTGGAGATTGGTCAAATCGACCACATCGAAATCCACCAAGCCGATCCGACCGACGCCCGCAGCGGCCAGATAGAGAGCCACTGGCGAGCCCAGCCCGCCTGCGCCGATCAGCAGCACGCGCGCCTGTTTGAGCCGGAGTTGCCCTTCCATGGCTACTTCCGGCATGATCAGGTGCCGGCTGTAGCGGAGGATCTCCTCATGGGAAAGGCTAGCAGGCGCACTGGTGATGCTGGTCGCCATGTCCACCTCCTGCGATGCTCGGGACTATCGTCAAGGTGTCACCGTCGTTCAGCGGAGTGGCCTCGCGCTGCAGGTAGCGTATGTCCTCGTCGTTCAGGTAGATGTTGACGAAGCTCCGCAGCTTACCCTCCTCGTTGTAGAGGTGGCGGCGCAGCTCGGTATACCGGCGGGAAAGGGTTTCCAAAGCCTCTCCCACCGTGCGCGCCTCCACTTCCACCGCGTCCCGTTGATCCACGTATTGGCGTAAAGCAGTGGGAATCAAAATCTTCACCATGGCTGCTTGCTAAGGCTTTGAAGTGCAGAACCTGGAATCCTCCGGCAAGACCAACTCTTGACGGATGGCGGAGCGTTGATCCGCCTCGGGCACGAAGCAACCGGCGGCTTCCACCCGGCCCTTCTTTACTGCCAGAACCACAAATGAAAACCAAGGACAAGAATTCTCCAGGTCCGTTTTGGAGAAGTACGCGTCGGCGTCGGGGTGAGAGTGGTAAATCCCGATCAGTTGCAATCCTTGCGCCCGCGCTTCACGGTCCACTGCTAGCAGCTCTGTGGGGTCAACCTCGTACCGATCGCGCTGATCCCCCGCATAGACATTCCGCAAAGGCCGGGCCAGACTCACCCGCTGGACGCCGTTTTCCACGACACCCAGCAGCGCGCCGCAACATTCGTTCGGATAGCTTTGCTCAGCGTGGCGGACCATGGCCTGCCACGCAGCTGGTTCAATCCGCATCATCCCAGAAATGCTCGCTCAGGTATTTTTCTGCACCGTCACAAAGCACGGTCACGATCACTGCGCGCTCGCCCCGGGCAGCCAGCTCCTCGGCTAGGCGTCGGGCCGCCACGAGATTGGCTCCCGAGGACGGCCCGACCAACAGCCCCTCCTCACGGGCCAGACGCTTGACCATACGGTAAGCGTCCTCCGTCTCGACCCAGATAGTCCCGTCGGCCAGCGACGGGTCATAGATGGCCGGTACGAGAGCCGTGGGCAGATGTTTGAGCCCTTCCAGCCCGTGCAAGGGCGAGCTGGGTTGAACGGCGAAACACCGCACGTGAGGCATATCGCGCTTGAGCCGGCGTGATACGCCTACGAAGGTGCCGCTCGTACCAAGTCCGGTGACAAAGTGAGTGATCCGGCCGCGGGTCTGGCGGATGATTTCTACGCCAGTGGTCAGGTAATGGGCGCGCCAGTTTGCAGGGTTGCTGTACTGATCTGGGTAGAAGTACCGGTTCGGATCGGAACGGTAAATCTCGCGGCAGACGCGTATAGCCCCGTCGGTTCCCTCCATCGGGTCAGTCAGCACGAGTTCGGCCCCGTAAGCGCGCAGGATCCGCTTGCGTTCTTCGGAAGCATTGGCTGGAATGCACAGCTTGACGGGGAAGTCGAGGACCGCGCCTAGCATGGCGTAGGCGATCCCCGTATTGCCACTGGTGGCGTCGATGAGGGTTCGTCCCGGTCGCAGCTGGCCGCTCCGCAAGCCATCCAAGACCATGTGCAGCGCGGGCCGGTCCTTTACTGAGCGGCCGGGGTTGAAGAACTCCGCCTTGGCATGGATTTCGATGCCCGGCAGGTCGGCCGTCAGTGTGCCTAACTTTAGCAGTGGGGTATTGCCAATCTGCTCCAGCAGGGGGCTTTGGTACTGCTGGGGCAGGGTGGCTGTGGCGACGCTCATGGGTGCCTCTGCCGGGTTAGATGCTTGGTTTTGTGCTGATGTATAGCTTAACGATGATTTTAGTCAACCCAAGGATTGTCGGTCAAGCCGATCGACTTTGTCACGATGGACACTCT